>NZ_JBHZAV010000011.1:0-120530 GCF_042754445.1 Embleya sp. NPDC059213 | reverse complement strand
TTTTAATACCACCCCCCCCCCCCGCGCCCGGGCGCCCGGGCACCCCGCGTTTCTTTCACCCCCGGGGGGGGGGGGGGGGGGGTACCCCCCCCCCCCCCCACCGCGCAGGCGGTCCACCCGTGCGGCGCCCACATCTCGTCAGGCCGACATCGTCCTGCACACGTCCGATCCCAACCTGAACCGGCGATTCCGGCGCCACTTCCACGTACGACGCGATCAGCTCGTCGATGTGAGCGTCTCCTCCGGCCGGCATGACTGCACCGGACTGTTGACCAGGCTCAAGGACATCCTGGAGCGCGAACCCGAATCGGGCACACGCGTGCTCCTGATCTCGTTCGGCATCGATGGAAACGGGTCGGCCGGCGTTCTGGAGGTCTGACGCCGGAACCTCCCCACACCCTGCCGCGACCCGAAGCCCACGACCGACCTTGGAGACGTTCGGGGCCACCACCGGACCCCCGGCAGTCGGGCACCCCGTGTCCCCGGACGAGGGCTCCGCCGAGGAGACGGCAGGAACACGTATACGCAGGTGCCGACGACGCCAGGATCACGTCAGGGGTGGTTCCCGAGGGTCGGCGGGGGCGGACGCTGGACTCCGTTCGACCCAGCCCGCCGGAGGAACCCCCGTGAACGTGTCCGTGACTGCCCAGCGCCGTGAACATGCGGCCGACTCTGCTCCAGGAGACGTCGACCGGCATCGACTGACGGTCGTGGGAGGTCTGGCCGCACTGTCGCTCGACGCGATGGCGTCGGTCGCGTACGGGCCCGAGGCGATCGTCCTGGTCCTGGCCCTCGCGGGCGGCGCCGGACTCGGCTTCACGCTTCCGGTCACCCTGGTCATCGCGGGCCTGCTGCTGGTCCTGACGCTCTCCTACCGGCACGTGATCGCCGCGTTCCCCGAGGGCGGCGGAGCCTACGGAGTCGCCCGCAAGCACCTGGGCCGGCGTGCGTCGCTGGTTGCCGCCGCCTCGCTGGTCGTCGACTACATCCTCAACGTCGCGGTCTCGGTCGCGGCCGGCGTGGCCGCGCTGACCTCGGCGGTGCCGGAGTTGCACGCGTACACGATCTGGCTGTGCCTGGGCGTGCTCGCGCTGATCACCGCCGTGAACCTCGGCGGAATCGCCTACAGCGCGAAGATGTTCATCGTCCCCACCGTCGTGTACGTCCTGGCCATACTCACCGTCGTGGTGGTCGGCCTCCTGCGCGGCGGTCCGGCGGCGGCGCCGCTCGCGCCGCCGGTGGACACCGGCGCGCTGCACTCGGTGGGTATCCTGCTGCTGCTCAAGGCCTTCGCCAACGGCTGCGCGGCGCTGACCGGCGTCGAGGCCATCGCCAACGCCGTCCCGTCCTTCAAGGCCCCACGCGCCCGCCGCGCCCAACACGCCGAGATCGCCCTGGGAGTACTACTCGGCGTCATGCTCATCGGCATCGCCGGGCTCATCCAGAAGTACTCGGTCCGACCGGCCGACGGCGTCACCGTCCTCGCCCAGGTCACCAACGCCTCGCTGGGCCACGGCATCGCCTTCTACGTCGTCCAGTTCGCCACTGTGCTCCTGCTCGCGCTCGCCGCGAACACCTCCTTCGGCGGCCTGCCGGTACTCGCCGACCTGCTCGCCAAGGACGACTTCCTCCCGCACGTGTTCGGCGTGCACAACCGTCGCCACGTGTACCGGGCCAGTGTCGCGCTGCTCGCCGTGACCTCGGCGATCCTGCTGCTCGCCTCGGGCGGCGACATGAACGTCCTGGTCCCGCTGTTCGCCATCGGCGTCTTCGTCGGCTTCACTCTCTCCCAGGTCGGCATGGTGAGGCACTGGTGGCTTCTGCGACCCGCCGGCTGGCGCGCCAAGCTCGCCCTCAACGCCTTCGGCGCGCTCCTCACCGCCGTGGCCGCGATCGTGGTCACCGCCGCCAAGTTCACCGAGGGCGCCTGGCTCATCGCGCTGGTCATCCCTTGCCTGGTGTGGGTCTTCGGCTGCACACACCGGGCGTATGCCCGCCTCGTCAAGCCGTCGCCGGCCGGCCGCGGCTAGGGCCGGACGCAAGCGTCGGCGATCGGTCGAGTGTGGTCGCGTTGTAGAGCTTGCACATCGGATGCCGGCTCGCGAAGATGCCCCGCCCGCGCACAGCAGGCGGCAAACAGGAGCGGTTCTCGAACGCGCGTGGCGGCGCCAATTCGGCGACGGCCTCGGAGTATCGGTCGACGTCACCGCGAACGGCGCAACCGATTGCATGCAGGATGCCGGGACGGCATGTGCATTCGGGGCACAACGCCTGCACTCGGCCGTGATTTGGTCGTCCATCGCGCGAAGTACGCGCCGAGTTCGATGAATTGCGAATCGCCGCTGAATCGACGGTGGAAACCCCATCCGAAGAAATGCGTGGCCCCGCGCGGGCAAGACGAGGGAAACGCAAGATCGTTAAGGACTCATCAGCGCCTCTGTGGCTTTCGATCGGGTGTTCCTAGGGTGAGTTGAGGCCCTGTCCGGGCGCGAGAGGAGCATGGGACGTGCAAGACGAGTCGGGGGCCGCAACCATGGAGCTGACGGGACCCAAGGCCATACGGGATTGTCCGACCGGCTTGCCGGGTCTGATCAAGGCCGCGGCGGAACGGTACCCGGACCGCCCGGCCGTCCGTTCCGGGGAAGACGTCCTCAGCTACCGGCAGTTGGACGCGTGGTCGGACGCCGTTGCCCGGACCGTGCGCGAACAGGCTCCGGAGGGCGTGCCGGTGGTGGTGGCGGTACCCCGCAGCAACGGGCTGCTCGCGGCACTGCTGGGTGTCCTGAAGGCCGGTTTGCCCTACCTGCCCGTCGACCCGGACGAGCCGCCCGCCCGGCTGGCCGGTGTCCTGGAGACCGCCGGCAGCCGGCTGGCGCTCGTCGGTGCACAGGCCGGGCCGGTCCTGGCCGCACACGGGCTGCGGACCATCGAGGTCGAGGCGTCGCGCGACGCTTCGGACGCCGGTGGGGCCGTCGCGGATCCGCTGCCGCACGTGGCTGCGGAGCAGCCCGTGTACGTCCTGTTCACCTCCGGATCCACGGGCGTCCCCAAGGGTGTCGTGCTGCCGAGCATGGCGTTGTGCAACCGGCTGTTGTGGATGCGCGACACCTACAAAATCGAGCCGAAGGACCGGATTCTGCAGAAGACCCCGGTCACCTTCGACGTCTCCGGCTGGGAGTTGTGGCTGCCGCTGATCTCCGGCGCCACCTGCGTCTTCCTGGCACCGGAGGAGCACCGTGATCCCGCTCTCGTGGCGCGCGCCGTCCAGGAACACCGGATCACCGTGTGCCACTTCGTCCCGTCCATGCTCCGTGAGTTCCTGCGCGGTCCCGGCGCGCGGGACTGCACGTCGCTGCGCCATGTGTTCTCCAGTGGTGAGGCGCTGCCCGTCGCCGTGGCGCGTGCCTTCGTCGCGTGCCTGCCCGCCCGGCTGCACAACCTGTACGGCCCCACCGAGGCCGCCATCGACGTCACACATTGGACCTGCCCGCAGGAGGCCGCCGACATCGACCGGATCCTCATCGGGTTGCCCGTCGACAACTGCGTTCTCGGCGTCTTCGGCCGCGACGGCCGGCCGGTCGCCGCGGGGGAGGAGGGCGAACTGCGGATCGGCGGCCTGCCGTTGGCCCTGGGCTACCTCAATCGGCCGGAGCTGACCCGGCGAGCCTTCGTACCCGCGGACGCCGACGCGTCGGTGCCCCTCTGGTACCGCACCGGGGACCGGGTGCGCGTGGTGGACGGCGGTCTGGAGTACCTGGGCCGCATCGACGACCAAGTGAAGATCCGCGGCCGGCGGATCGAACCGCAGGAGGTCGAACACCACTTGAACGGCCACCCCGAGGTGGTCGCGGGCACCGTGGTGGCGGCCACGGTCGGCGAGGACGTGGAATTGGTCGCGTGGGTCCAGCCGACCGTGGCCGGCACCGAGGCGCAGGCCGGGGAAGGGCTGGACCGCAGGCTCCGCGAGTACCTGGCCGGTCGGGTGCCGTCCGGGTGTGTTCCGACTCGGTTCCTGATCGTCGCGGAACTCCCCCTCGGCAGCAGCGGCAAGCGGGACCGCAAGCTGCTGCGGCAGCGCGCCGAGGAGCGGCTGAACGCCCGGCGACCGGCGCCACCAGCCGGTCGGCCGGTGGGCGAACGGCCGCTGCTGGAACGCCTGCTGCGCGAACGCGACGGCGGATCGGCCCCTTCCGTCGACGCCGAGGAGGACAGCCCGGACGCCCTGGCGTCGATCTGGTACGAGGTGCTTCCGCAGGCCGCGGACCACGACCCGCGGGCCCCCTTCGTGGCGCTCGGCGGGCACAGTCTGCTGGGCGCGCGAGTGGCCGCCGAGATCCACCACCGACTCGGGGTCTCGCTGCCGCCCGGGTACTTCCTGCGCAACGACCCCACCCTGGCCGAGTTGCGCGCCGCCGTGGCCGCGGCCGACCGTCCCGACGACCTCCCCGAGGTCCCCGCCGGACCGTCGATCGCCGCGCCCGGGCAGCGCCGCATGTGGCTGCTGTCCCGGATGTTCCCGCAGAGCCCCGCCTACAACGTGGTGGGCGCCCTGCGGATCCACCGCGCGTTGGCGGCGGAATCGTTGTCCGCCGCGGTGGCCGCGGTGGCCCTTCGGCACCCCGTGCTGGGGGCCTCGCTGCACGACGACGGACACGACCTGCTGCTCACCGTCGGCCCCTCGGCCCCGCCCCCCGTCACGGTGGAGCGCGGCGCCCCGGGCGACACCGACGCCTTCCTGCGCCGCTGCCGCGACACGGTGCTGGATCCGCAACAGGCGCCCTTGTACCGGGTCGCCGCGCTCGACACCGGCGACGGCACCACCGTCCTGGCGGTGACCCTGCACCACACGATCGCCGACCAGCGCACCCTCGACGTGCTCCTGGAGGAACTGGCCGCGGAGTACGGTCGGGCGAGCGCCGGTGACGAACCCGGGGAGCCGCGCCCCGCGCCGGCAGGCGGCTGCCGTTGCGGACGGTGCCCGCCTGTCGGCGCTCGTCGAACGGCTCAAGCTCATCGGCGCACGGGTTTGCACGCGTGACGCGTGCACGGCGACTTCGGTCGGATGGATACAAAACGAGGCAGAGCGTCCCTCTGCGAGGCGGGTGCTTCGGATCCATCCGCGCCCGTCCGAATCGAGCCCGGCCGAGTTCCGGCCGCCTGGGCTCGATGTCGTTTCGGTGTGCCGGTCGGGCCGTCTTGAGGTGGGGGCCGGGGGTCTGTCGGCCGGGCACGCGGCAGGTCGAACAAGCCGAATCCGCCTGGAGCAAAGGGTGAAGGCCGGGACACTCTCCGTCATGGCGTGTCCTGTTTTCGCCTTCTTCTCAACGAGTGCGAATCCTAAGATCGCGTGTGGTGGCTGCGGGTGATCGTCCGCCGCTCGGGGATCGCGAACGGGCTCGTCAATCCGCTCAAGGGAAGGCCCCACCATGCGTGAAAGTGATCTTCGCAAGGCGTTGGAAGGCGATAAGGCCGAGCCTTTGGTCCTTCCGTTGAGCGAACTCGGGCCGGCAGGCGGTGCGGGCGAGTTGTGGCCGGACGGCACGTTCGCGCTGTCTCGTGAGGACGGGGACGCGGCGGGCTTGTCGGCGCAGGGACAGGCGTTGCTTGCTCTGGGCCCCGCACCTGCCGCCGTGCGGGTCGAATTCAGGTGCGTGAGTGGGGCGGTCGCCGAGGTCGGCTTCACCATCGGTCTGCCAGGGGCCGGGGCCGGTGTTGCGGAGATCGCCGGCCTTTACGGGTACGAGTTGCCCGAGTTGCCTGTGCCGCTGGTGACGGGGCTGACGTTCCGTGGGGAGGAAGGCGGGTTCACGCTCTCGCTGCGCGGCCTCGCCGGGGACGGCGGCATCCTGGACAGGAACGGGCATCAGGTGCTGGTGGTTCCTGTTCCCGGCGGTCACGTCCTGGCCGCCCGCAGCGACCTGTCGGCACGCCAGGTCACCGATCTGGGGGTGCCACTGGTGGTCGCGCTGCCCGCCGGGGTGTGGCTGGCCCTGCCGGACAGGACTGTGGTGCCGGTGAGCGCCCCTCGCCCCGTCACCCCCGACGGTTCCGGCGGCGTGGACGGGCTGGGTCGCCCGAAGACCACCACCACCCGTTCCGCGTGTGCCCAACACGCCCATCCGGGGTTGTCCCGGCGCACTCGAGCGGTGCCCACCGCGGACGGCTTCGTGGTGCTCAACCCTCCGAAACCCGCCGGTGCGGGCGTGGCCTTCCTTCCGGGTGGAGCACTGGACGGTGCACACGGCATCGAGATCACCTATAGCAAGGCCCCGTTGACCGTGACGGGGGCACTGCAGGTGCAGCCCGCCCAGCCCCCGTATCGGGCGGTGGTGGGCGGTCTGTTGCTCTTCGCCTTCGGGGGCGGCACGAGCGGCAAGCGCGGCTTGTACGGGATGGGGACGGGAGCGGTGGTCTTTCCGCAGCAGGCCGGTACCCAGCCCTCCTTCTTCGCCTTTGCCGCGCTCGGCGCTGAACCGGGGCTGGGGATTCCGGCGTTCCGGCTCACCGGTGTTGCGGCCGGCTTCGGCTGGAACAGCCGTCTGCGTACTCCCGGACTCGGCGACCTGGGCACCTTCCCGTTCCTGAAGGCGCTCACGGACCCGTCCTCGATCGGTGGGGACGAGACCAACCCGGTACAGATTCTCGACACCCTGACCGGCACCGCCAACCCGTGGATCACCCCTCGTCAGGGCGAGTTGTGGATGGCGGGCGGCCTCGCCTTCACCATCGGTGAGCTGGTCGACGGCACGGCGATGGCGCTGCTCCAGACCGGGGCGGACCTCACCATCGGGCTGCTTGGCACGGCCGGCACCTCGTTCCCCAAGAGCGGCAACAAGAAGTACGCCCGGATCGACGTCGGGCTCGAGTTGGTGATCAAGCCGAACTCCGGCGAGCTGAGCGTCGGGACGTCGCTGAACCCCAGTTCGTTCGTCCTGGACGAGAACTGCAAGCTTCGCGGCGGCATCGGCCTGAAGATCTGGTACGGAAACCACGCGAACGCCGGGGACTTCGTCTTCAGCGCGGGGGGCTACCACGAGGCGTACCATGCCCCCGCGCACTATCCGCAGCTGCCCCGGATCGGCGTGGACTGGGCACTCGGCGGCAAGGTCACCGTCTCCGGCAGCGCGTACTTCGCCCTCACCCCGCGTGCCGCGATGGCGGGCGGCGGCCTGGATGTGCGCTACAAGTCCGGGATCATCAAGGCGTGGTGCACCGCCAAGGTGGACGTGCTCATCGAGTGGAATCCGTTCTACTTCGACATGGGCCTGTCGCTGTCCATCGGTGTCGAGGGCTCGGTCAAGGTGCTCTTCGTGCGCATTACCGTCCGCATCGAGGTCGGCGTATCACTGCGCATCTGGGGGCCGCCCACCGGAGGCGAAGCCCGGGTGAGCGTCTGGTTCGTCTCCTTCACCATCGGCTTCGGCGCCTCTCGGCGCGGTACGGACAAGACCCTGGACTGGCCCGCCACCCGGGCGATGCTCCCCGAGTCCGGCGCGCGGGCGCGGCTGCGGCCGGGTGACGGGCTGATCACCGAAGGGACTCCCGACACCCCGGGAGAGGGCGACTGGCTGGTCAAGGCGTCCGGGTTCACCTTCGGGACGGACACGCAGGTACCCCTGAGTCGCATCGAACTCGCTACTACCGGGCCTGACAAAGTCTTCGAAGACACGCATTTCGGTGTCCACCCGATGGGGGTGACCGGCCTCAGTACCCGTCAGCGCGTCCAGGTGAGCCGCGACGGGGAACGAGTCGACCTGGCCCGGTGGAAGGCGAACGCGCAGTACACCGCGCTGCCGCCGCAACTGTGGGACGACACGGGCGATCCCGAACACGGCAGGGAGAAGAAGCTCCACCTGACCGGGATCACCCTCACCTCACCCGACGTCGATTACGGCGCCTCCACCGGCTACATCGGGGAGGACACCTTCAAGTTCGACCCCATCTACCCGAGTGGGGTGCTGCCGCTGAGCGTCGACGACCAGCCGTTGGTCCCGGCACCGGAGCGGCCGGCTCAGGTCATCGGACGGATCGCGGCAGGCGTGGACACTCCGGCGTCGCGTGTCGCCCGCCGCAAGGTGCACGCGCTGATGGGTGCACTCGGTGTGGACGTCGGAGGTGCCAAGACGGACCTCCCCGGCTACGCCCGGGAGGTGCCCCGCTATTTCACCGCCGAGCCGCTTCTGGTGGCCGCAGGCGCCACGCGCACCCCGAACTCCTCCGAGGGAGAGTACTGATGGCAGACGCCGGACACCGCACCCGGTTCTTCGACCACCGGCTGCCCTCCCTGTACTCGGGGCGACACACCGTTACCGTCGACCACAGTGTCAGCGGCGACCCTCGGGTCGACCAGGACCTGCTGCCGGATCTGGAGCAGGTCTTCGCGGTGCGCCAGCCGCGCCTGCAGTTGGTTCCGGGGGACGTCGCCGCCTGCTATCCACCGCCCGGAGCGGAGGGCGAGTACGGCACGGTGCTGCCGCACATCACGCTCACCCGGCCCGGCTTCCCCTGGATGCACCTGCTGCGCGGCGCCCCGGCGAGTTCTCCCTGGCTGGTGCTGCTGCTCTTCCGGGCCGGTGAGCTACCCGAGGATCAGCAGGCAGCGGGCCAGGTGACGGTCTCCACCGCCGCCCAACTCGTGGCCGGGCAGGCCGGCAACGGCCGCCCGCCTGCCTTCGAGACGCCGCTGTTCGAGGACGAGCGGGAACTGACCGTCACCAGCATCCTGGTGCCGGGCCCGCTGTTCACGGCCCTGTGCCCCACCACGTACGAACTGGGCATGCTCGCGCACATCCGCGAGGGCGGCCCGCCGGACGCGACCCGCAGGGCCGGTGAGGACCCGCCGCCGGACGAAGAAGACCTCAAAGCGGTGGTGGTGTCCGGGCGCTTCCCGGACACCGGGGGCCTGCACGTCGCCCATCTCGTCTCCCTCGACGGCTTCGAGAACTACCTGGACGGGAAGACCCCGCCGCCCGCCGAGGGACTTCGGCTGGTCTCCCTGCACTCCTGGGCGTTCACCTCGATCGACGACACGAAGCTCGACTTCGGCGAACTCGCCGGGCACTTGGCGGCCCACCCCGACCCGATCCTGCGCCACCCCGCGCTCCCGGAGACGTCCGAGGTGCCGCTCGCGCTGGACCTGCTCAGGCAGGGCGGCACCGTGCTGCCGCAGAGTCTGGAGTCCGGGGAAATGAGCGTCGGGTTCTACCGGGGTCCGCTGACAGCCGCCCCCGCGCATCCGCTGCCGCAGGGCACCGGCGTGCGCCTGGAGTCGCCCGGCGAAGCCCTGGTGTACGTGGAGGAGTTGGGCGTCTTCGACACCGGCTACGCCGTCGCCTTCAGCGCGGGCCGATCCCTGGCTCTGGCCGACGCCGAATTCCGCAGCGCGCTGCTGACCTTCCGAAAGGCGGCACGGCAGGCGGCCCGCCGGCTGCTGACCTTCCCCGAACTGCGCGCACCGGGAGAGCGGGACGCCGTCGCCGGGATCGACACCCGCGTCGCCCGGCGCGCCTTCGACCGGCTCCTGGGCGAGGACGGGCCGCTGGCCACGGCGCTGGTCCGGACGGGCGCCGAACTCAAGGCCGCAGGAAGACGCCCTGCCCCGCGCACCGCGCCACCGAGTGCCCTCGGCACCGGCCTGCTGCGTACCGTGCTGGCCGATGCCTCGACCCGTTCGGTGCTGGCGGCTGCCGTGCAGTCCTCACTGCACCCGGTCCAGGCGTGGCTGACCCGGCTGGCCCGGCTGGAGATGGTGCCCTTCGACCACCTGGTACCGGACGAACGTATGCTGCCGCCCGAGTCGCTGAGGTTCTTCCACATCGATCTCGGCTGGATCCAGGCGGCGGTCGACGGGGCGCTGAGCGTGGGAGTGGGGCATGCCCTGGACGCCGATCTCAACGACCTGGCACGGGAGATCAGGGGCATCGACCGGCTCGCCTCCGGCGTGGTCATCCGCTCCGAGTTGCTGACCGGCTGGCCCGATGCCCTGCTGACGGCGTTCGCCGAGGGCCGCGAGATCACGCCGGCCCGTCAACGGGACTTCGGCCAAGACCTGCGGATCCTTGTGTATACGGAGGTGCTGGACCGCTTCACGCTCGGCGAGCCCGCGCAGGGCCTGCACTTCGGGCTGAGCTTCAACGACACCACGGAACTGCGCTCCATCGTCGCGCCGGTCGGGCAGGCACTCGGAGACTTCCCCGCCGACGGCAGCTGCTACAGACAGTTCCTGCGGTCCGGCGGCCACGATGTCCTCGACATCGAGCACCGACTCGCCCCCGCACTGGCCCACGCGCTGACCGTGGAAGAGATCTCCTCGGCACAGTTCGCGCTCCAGATGGTGAAGGCGCCCCTGCTGCAGACGTTCACCCCGCGCCCGGCATCGCCCCCGCCCGCCGAGTCCACCGAAGGGACGCTGTAGACCCATGGCCCTGAACGACACCCTCGTGGTGCCCGTCGAGGTCGCCGCGTTCGCGGTGAACCCCCAGGTGCGCGACACCGACGACACGTACACGATGCAGCGCCTGCCGGCGAACTTCTCCACCTTCGCCTCCCGCAACACGCCCCCCGAACTCCCGGCGTTCAGCGACCCGGAGCCGTGGCGGGACCGGCCGGAGCGGCTTGGCGCCTATGTGACGTGGCAACTGCCGTCGGGTCTGGCACGCGGCCGAGAGACCGAGGAGGGCATCGGGAAGTTTCCGCTGATCCCCAACCGGTGGCTGGTGACCCGCCGCTGGGACGGCGGCATCCGCAGCTGGCTGGTGGAGAGCGATCACCTCGGTGACTCCGGCACCGTCTCCTACCTCGACCCGCACACCGACTTTGCCACCCCCACCAGGATCGGCCGCAAGCACGAACTCACCGCTTCCGCACCCTGGCAGGAGCCGGAAGGTCGCCGCAAGGCGTTCCTGACCGCGCTCGGCCCCGGCCTTCTGACCTTCTCGGTCTACCAGCCGTACAACACCAACGTGCTGTCCCTCCACGACTCCCTGGAGGACGTGAGCGCCGATGCCCGGGTCAGCTACCGCGTGATCGGCTGGTACGCGCAAGAAGAGTACGACCCCCTGTGCGGCGAGGGGGAGTTCCGCGACCTCATGGACGAGCTGGAGTGGATCCTGCCTCCCGGCTACGGCACCCCCTCACGGTCGTTGTACGCGGGCAGTGCGCTCGGCATCGACTGGAAGCCGAACGGCCCCATTCCCCCCTCCGGCAATCCGCGCCCCGACGAGGTGGCCGTCGGGATCGGCAACTCCACCGCCGAGGCATCCGCCGCGGTGGAGGAGCAATACGGCGGCACCGGGGCACTGAACGCCGGCAATGCCCAGTTGTTCAAGGCGTTCGCGCTCGGCTGCCTGGAACGACTCGACCGTACGGACGGAGACCTCTTTCCGGAGCGGGCCGCGCACCGCTCCGGATTCGGCCCGGTGCCGGGGGGTTACGCCTGGCGCGTGGTGGACCGGGGCGACCCCGACGCGCTGCCGGCCCGCTCCACCGTCGAAGCGGCCCGCGAGTGCCTTGCCGAAGCGACGGTCGTCGCCGACCTCAACGCCAAGCAGCGGGACCTCGACGCAGTGGAAAGGAAGCTGCGGAGCGCCCAGGAGTACCTGTTCCACCTGTGGTCGCTGAGCCGGCTGCAATTCAAACCCGACTTCTTCACCGAGGAGATCGCGGACAAGCTCAAGCCGGAGGTCGCCGGCTCGCCGGCCCGGCAGGTCGCCGACCTGACGTCCCAGGTCCTGGCCCAGCGAACCGTGCTGCCCTGGTCGATGGACCAGGACGAACTCGAGGCACAGGCGAGGGAGCACGCCGCCTCGAAGGGCCTGCGCTCGACCCGGGTTCTGCAGCGTGTCCCGCTCGCCCCCTACGAGGAAGCCGCCGACCCGGTCGTGCTGCTGCGCGGCGCCAACCTGCACGCTCCCCTGGACCGGGACTCGCTGCTTCCCTGCCGCACCGAGGAACGCCTGGTCACCGCCGTCGGGCCGATCACCGCGCCGACCGTGGCTCCCGACGTCGCTCGCGTGAACACGGCAGGGCTGCCCCACCTGGTGAGCAAACTCCTGGCGGAGTTCTTCATCCTGGACCGGGCCCGCGCCCAGGACTTGGACCTGGCCCAGGCCGAGGGGGCACTGCCCGAATACGGCACCGAGCCCTGGGAGCAGCCCTGGCAGCCGCTGTTCCTGATGTGGAAGGCCGACTACGTGGCCATCCCCTTCCAGGAGCCGGACGGCACCGAGAACTGGCGCTTCGACGGGGAACGCTACCGCTGGACCGGAAGCGGAACGCTCACCCACCGGGTCCCCGCCTCCGGCCGGCAGATCCTCACCCCCACCAGCGGACACCTGCTGGAAGGGCAACTCGCCGCCTATGCCAACGGCCGCACGGACCTCGATCAGGACATGGTCCGCTCCCTGCGCTCCCGGCTGCGCACCACCGACGAGCTCTCCCAGCGCCTGGACGGGCTCTCGGCCCAGATCGGCCAGCGGATCACCGGTTCGGGATTGCGGCCCGACGGCCTCGTGGGCGACCTGATCGCCGACGGGGACCAGGGCATGCCCCGGCCGGGTACGTTCCCCGAGGAGGAGTGGGAGGACTGGGAGGACAGCGACTTCCAGGAACTACGGTCGGGGCAGCTGGAGTTCACCCGCCTCGCGGTCGTCGACCGCTTCGGTCGGGCCGTCAACCTCATCGACAATCCGCGACACTTCGACTACGCCCGGCCCACGACGTTCATCCCCGACGAGCAGGTCGGCGGCATCGAACCGGACCGGTACGCGCAACTGGGACCGCGACTGCTCCAGCCCGCCCGGCTCGCCTTCCACTTCCTGGACGGACACACCGGCCAAGAGGTGGACGTCACCGCCGGTGCGAACCCGGTGTGCGCCTGGCTGCTCCACAACCGGCTGGATCGATCCATCGCCTGCTACAGCCCCGACGGCACAGCCCTCGGCGATATCCGGATCATCGTCGACGGAACGGGTCGGCGGGCAGTCGAGTGGAACCCGCTGCCCGGCTCACCCGTCCCCGAACTCGAAGACCTCGCCGACCTCTCCCGCCACGCCCACGACTTCCTGGCCGGGGTGCGCCGACAGGGCCCGGCGGGCTTCGACGCCCTGCGCCGTTGCCTGGACGACACGCTCGCCGTGATCGACCCGGACGGCCCGGACGACACGAGCCTGGCCTGCTTCTTCGGACGCCCCCTGGCCCTGGTACGGGCCGAACTGGGCCTGGAACTGTGCGGGCCGGTCCGCAAGGACGTGCACTGGAAGACCATCTTCGACCAGCCGGAACCGCGCCTGAAGAACTACCTGTGGCGCGTGCGGCTCGGTGAAGCCGCCCAACTCGACGACGGCCTGATCGGATACGTGCACGGCGACGACTACGACCACTTCGAGACCACCGTGGAGCCCGGTGAGAGCGGAGACGGCTATCTGCGGTGGATCGACCGCGGGGAACGGATGAAGCTGTCCCTGGACGGACCACGAGCCCAGGTGACGCTGCTTCTCGACGCCCGGGCCGCGGTGCACGCGACGACCGAGATCCTGCCGGTGGGCGAGGTGTTCGTGCCGCAGGAATTCACCGAAGAGGCCGTTGCGGCGATGACGGTGGCCTTCCGCGCGGGCCCGCTGCTTGCCCCCGTCCAGTCGGGCACCTCCGGCCCGGACACCGTGCTGGCCCCCCACCCGGCAACGGCCACCGGCACCTGGACGTGGACCGAACGCGACGGGGAGACCTGGCCGCGCTCGCCGATGGCGGCGCCGGACCCGACGGTGTGGCCCCAGGGGACCCGACCCCGGATCCGCAGCGGGTTCATGCTGCTCGACGGGGCGGCTGACGCGAGCCGCGACGGCGAAGGCTGACGCCGCGCTCTTTGGTCTCCGTCACCTCGCCGGCTCATCCACACCAGGAGCATCACCATGACCGAGTACGTCCCGGCGGCTGCGCCCCGCACCGCCGAGAGCCGCGTGGCCATCCAACTCCGCACCACACCAGACGTGGTGGTGGTCTCGTCCGGCACCGGCGACACCGAATACGCCAAGATCACCGTCCTCGTGTCGGTGATCGGCCAGGGCAGGATCACCCTCGACGAGATCACCGTGAAAGTCCTGGCCGGGGCGGACTCACCACACTTCGCTTCCTCGCTCAACGGCGTAGAGGCAGCCGTCGACCGCTCCGGCTGGGCCTACACCGGAGTACAACAGTCCACCTTCTCCTTCATGCCCTCCTCCGGCGGCGAGATCGTGGACCCCGGTGCGAGCCTGGCCGTCACCCTCGACCGCATCCCGGTCAACCAGGCCATCGGCTCCTCCCAAGTGACCGTGACCGCCCACTGGAACAACGACGCGGGCACCGCGAAGACCGTCTTCGAAGTAGCCAAGTTCCCGCCCGGCTTCTACCTCAAGGACTTCACTTCCGCCAAGGCCGAGGTGAACAACGGCGAGGACGTCGAACTGCGCTGGCAGGCGTCCGCCGGGGCAACCCTGCACCTCCTGCGCGAGGACGTGCAGTACGACGTCACCGGGCGCGCCGAGTTCACCGTGCCCGACATGCGCCGCACCACCGTGTTCTATCTGCGCGGCAGCCATGGATCAGCCGAGCAGACACTGGGCGCGATCGTCAGCGTCACCGACCCGGACTTCGAGGTGCACAACCTCGTCGTGACCGACACGCTCCATACCGACCGAATGGAGACCCGCACCCGGGACAGGGTCAGGATCGCGCCACCGCTCGCGGGGAATGCCGGGGACGGCCCCGCCTGTCCGTCCGTGTCCGGGCCCACCGTCGAGGAGGCGTGATGACGCTCGTCCGTCACGTGGCAGCTCCGGCCACAGGAACCGCCGGCAGCGGCGCCGATCCGCTCCACTTCGACCTGTCCGCCAACCCGGACCCGTTGCGGATTTCCCCCTCCAGCGGGAGTCCTGTCAAGGGCGACCTGATCGTGGTGGCCACGCCGGCCGCCGAAGCCCCCGTCGAATGCCGCTCGTTCACGATCACGCTCAAGGTCGGCCCCGGTGAGGGCGACCTGTGCTCCAGCCTGTCCGGTGTCACCGGGCGCATCAGCCTGGCGGGCTGGACAGCAAACGTCAATGAGTCGGCCCGCACTCTTACCTTCACACCCGGGCCCGATGCACCCACTGAGATCGGGGCAGGCGGTGGTGTGACGTTCCAGGCGATGGGCCTGCCGGTCAACCAGCGCATCGGCCTCAGCCAGGTGGACATCAGCGTCTCCTGGCGGCAGTCCGGCACGACCGACTGGCAACAACACACCACCGGCCTGGGTGTCGGCAAGTTCCCGCTCGGATTCCATCTGCGGTCGTTCACCGCAGAGTCGCAAAGCGTGCCCCACGGCGGCTCGGTCACCCTGCGCTGGGACGCGAGTGCCGCCACCTTTCTCGCGCTGTACTACGACGGCAAGACGTACCCCGTGACGGGGGAGACCTCGACCACCGTCTCCGGCCTGAGGCAGACAACGTCCTTCCACCTGCGGGCTGTCGCACAGGAGGGCTCCGGCAGCGTGGAGCGCACGCTCAGTCTCCTGGTACACGTCGCCAACCCCGCACACCTGTCGGTGGGCCGAGTGATCGTCCACGGGACCCTGCAGGCGGGGAGAGTCAGCCCGGCGGCCTCTACCGACACCCCGCTCGTCTTTCCCCAGCACCTGCCCGCCACCCCGGAGAGCCTCCTCGCCGTGGACGGGACCGGCTGGCAGGACAGCCAATGGATCCGCAGCGCCCTGCCGGTCGGTGCCCCGTCGCTGTTCTCGCACACCACGGGGCAGCCCGAAGGGTCTCCCAGCAACCCCTACGTCGAACTCCTCTACCAGCCGCTCGGTACAACAGATCTCGTGTGGTCGTCCTTCGACGGCTATTCATGGACCCGCGTCGAGGAACCTGTCGGCCCGGGCATCGATCCCTGCATGACGTTGAAGTATCCCTTCCTGTGGGTCGCCTACCGCGGCGGCGCAAGCGGCACGGAAGTGCTGATGCGCCGGATGCAACTGGACGGGAAGTGGGGTGAGCCGGAGCAGTTCAAACCTGCCACGAGCCCGTTCCGTCCCGCCTTGGTTGCCAGGTCGGCCCTGATGCTGTACCTCGTGATTACGGAGAGTACGGACAAGCCGCCGAAATACTGGTTCCACGAGATGAACAGTTGGTCCACGGTCAATCGTTGGCTCCCCGGAGCTCCGGCCACCGGAGCTCCGGCACTCGCACTCTTCCGGGACAAAATGGTGTGCGTCTACCCCTCCCATGACCACCATCAGGTGGTCAACGAGACCTATGTCCAAACGTGGGCGGCCGGTCCGAAACTGCCGTTCGGGGCAAAACCCGCAGGGCCGCCCTCACTCGCCGTCCACGGCGACCGGTTGCACTGTGTCTACCGTGACGTCTCCGGCCGCGCCCAGCTCATGAGCTACGACGGCACCGCCTGGACCAGCGCGTCACCGGTGTCCGACCGGATCTACACGTACGACCCGGCGCTGCTGTCGACCGGTGGTCGGCTGTGGCTGTTCTGAAACGCGTTTGCCCCGACCCCTGCGCGCGCCCACGAAGAGAGCAACCGTGACCACCAACATGGCGACACCTGCTGCCACACCGGAGAACGCCTCCACGGCGGGAACCGTTGCGCAAGCCGGAGTCGAACTGATTCACACGCTGTCCACTGCGCCCTTCCCCGTCCCGGTGTCCCCGGCCTCCGGCTCCTACCACCGGTCGGATCTGACCCTGGTCCTCACCCGCCGTGCCTCCCGCCCGGTCGAGTGCGGTGGCATCACCGTCACTGTGCCCGTCGGCGCCGGTGCCACAGCCCTGGCCGCCGAAACCACCGGGATGACCGCGTCCGCCAACCGGCAAGGTTGGGCGGCCTCCGTCACCGCGTCCGGGGCAGTAACTTTCACGCCACCCAACGGCACAGCCGAAATCGACAAAGGCAACGGCCTCGCGCTGACGGTGGCAAAGATCCCCGTCAACCGCGTCGAAGGCCGCTCGGTGCTGACCGTCGCGGTGCGCTGGCGGATCCCCGGGGACACCGGCGAAATCCCCTGGAGCACGGAGACCGTCGAGCTGCCCGTGCCGAAATTCCCGCCCACCTTCAGCCTGGGCGACCTACGGGCGGAACCCCTGCGAGTCCCGTACGGCGGTAGCGTCACCCTCAGTTGGCAGGCAGCCAACGGCAACTTCCGGCTGCGCTACCACCAGGCGGACATCTCCGTCACCGGCCGCGACAGCTATACCGCCCACAACATCACCCAGGACACCCTGTTCGAATTGCGTGGTACCTCCTTGTCCGGATCCGGAGACGGGGAAGCAGCGCGCTCGGTATGGGTGACCGTCGCCACGCCGGACATCAGCATCCCATCACTGACAGCAACCCGCAGCGTGATCACCGACCGGCTCGCGACCCCCACCCACACGGTGCCGGCCTTCACCGCCACCGGAATGGAACACCGTCCCGAACTGTCCATGCGGACCTTCGATCCGCGGCTGCGCCGCTGGAGCGAGCCGGTCCGGCTGCCGTTCGGCCCCGCTGCCTCTCCACCCGCGATCGCCGTGCGAGAGGGGAAATTGCATCTCCTGTTCCGGCCCTACGCCGGTGAGCAGCTGACCTGGGCGGAATACCAGGGCCGCACCTGGCGGACTCTGCCCAACGCTCCCGGCCCCGCCACGGCGGCACCCGTAGCGCTCACCGCCGCAGGCACATCGCTGATCTGCGCTTACGAGGCACCCGACGGCAAACGGTTCACCCGCACCTGCAGCGATGGCGTCACGTGGGGGGCGGCCTCGGGAATGCCCGGCGTTCCCGGCCGGGCAGTGTCACTCTGCTGGGACGGCACCGCGCTGCACGCGGCGATGCGGGTGACCGGCGGGCTTGTGTTGGACTTCACGGTTCAGCGACGCGATGACCAAAACGTCTGGCAGCAAGTCCGGTTCAGCATGCGACCTGCCACGGTCGGAGACCCCGAACTCCTCATGTGGAACGGTGCCCTGACCTGTTACTGCCGCAGCTTGCACGGCCGCGTGTGGACTCAATGGCGCCACAAGGACGGCTCGGGGAACTGGACAACAGAAGAGATCGATGATGTGCGGGCTTCACACTCGGTACGGCTTGCCGTCGCGGGACCGACGCTGTACATGCTCTTCCCCGACTCCGAGGGCACACTGCACCTACGCTCCTCGGACGGCTCCACATGGTCGACGGCCTCCGTTGTGGACGACTACCAGACACGTGAAACACCAGCGCTGGCATGGTACGGAAACCGCCTGATCGCAATCGGCCGGGGCGGCGCGTGCCCCCCGTGACCCGCCGGCCACACCATGGCAGGCGTACCCGTTCGGTGCCCAACCAGTGCATGGGCAACACGTACTCCGCCACTGCGGGATCCGTGTTGTCTTGGCAGCGGGCTCGCCGGTGGTCTTCTGGGGTGTGCCCCGATTCGTCGAGTTCTGGGGGTGTGTCGTGGTCGGGTGCGATGCGGGCCGCGTGGTCACGGTAGGCGTTCGTGGATGCGCGCGGGGGGTGTGAGGGAGGTGCCCCGAGACGTGGACTTCGACATACCCGTACCTTCCTGGATCGCCCTCGACCCGGCCGCGGCCCGAGAACGCAACGTCGCGTGGGCGTGCCGCATGGGGCTGCTGAACAGCGACGAGGCGGTGGAGCGCTACCGGTTCTCCCAGGGGGCGGACGTGGCCGCCTACTCGTACCCGGACGCCAAGGACGAGGATCTCGATCTCGCGTTCGACGTCAACGGGTGGTTCTTCCTCTTCGACGACCAGTTCGACGTACCCGCGGGCCGCTTCCCGCCGGCCGCGGCGGTCTGCGAGGAACTGATCGATCTGCTGCACCGGCCCCCGGGCACCGCTCCCGCGTCGTCGTCCCCGCTCGCGACCGCCTTCGCCGACGTGTGGCAACGCATGGCACACGGCATGTCGCGCCGCTGGCGGGAACGCGCCGCCCGCCACTGGATCGACTACCTGGCCGCGAACCTCACCGAGGCCGTCGACCGACACACAGGCACCGTCCCCGACAGTCGGGAATGGATGCGCCTACGCCGCGCGGTGATCGGCGTGCGGCCCTCGATCGACCTGTGCGAACGCGTCGGACACTTCGAGGTCCCCACACCCGCCGTCCACGCCGGCGCCCTGGAATGCGCCCGGGAGATCGTCACCGACGTCGACACCGACCGGATGGAGTACGTCGCCGATCCTCGACGCGTGCTGCCCGTGGTCGGCATGTTCGAGATGCTTTGGGAACGCGGCATCCCCCACGCGGACTACACCCCGACCTGACCCCTACCCAGACGATCCAACGCGCCACAAATCAGTGCGACCGTGGTCGTGCCGCTTTCCCGAGGGCTTCGGCCAGGTGTCCGAGCCGTCCCGCCCGGATGACCCGCTGCGATGTGATCGCAGTCGCCGTAGGACCGGGCCTGACGCTCGTGCGCGGCCCTACGCTGTTGCCGATCGTCCGGACTGCGACATCGGCGCTCGCGACCTCCCCCAGCCAACGATGCTCGTTACCCTGCCGCAGGGGCTCTCGCCGGGGCAGGTTGCCGAGCTGAGCGCTTCCCTTGCCCTGGTCGTCGCGCGCCATGACGTTTCCTCGGCACGGTCGGTCGCGAATCGGATCCACGTGGTCTTGACGCGGAGGCGCGGAACCGGCATGGGGCTCGTACGCGGCCGGTTCGAGGTGCCACCCGGCCGTCGGACCACGACCCGGCGGCGCCCGTGACGACAGCCCATTGCGGGTCCGATCAGGCCGCGGCCACCCGGACGGAGTCCCCCGTAGGCGTGTTTTAACGCCCAATACAGCGTTCGTTTTCTACCCTATCGTGCCGATCCGCGCATGTCGTGTGGTCCACAACTGGTCCACAGGATTGACGGGTTCACTGTGCTTTGGTCGTCGGTGCGAGCGCTCACTTCTGGAGAGTGATGGCCGTCGCCAGCGCACGCGTTCGTTTATCGTGCGGCCTTGGTGTCGGCCAGCGGCGATCTGTGGCTGTGGAGGTGCCCCATCCGCGCTCGGAGCCCGCTCAATCCACGGGCGTCAGACAACGGCCGCGTCCCACGGTCTCCTTCGGCGACAAGCTTCAGTTGGATGTGGGTGCGGAAGGCGGTGTAATTGTTGGGGACATGTATCCGATCCCGGCGTTCGTGATCCACTCGGCGGCAGCGCCGTCCAGCTTCCACGGGGCCGCCAGCAGGGTGGCACACAGAGTGTGGCGGTCCTGCATGGAGACGGGTTCGACGCCGAGCTTCGTGCGCCATTGACCGCCGGGGCCCCAGTGGGAGTGGGTCGGCTCGTCGAGGGCGGAGATGAAGCGTTCGACAAGATCGGGCCATGCGGGGTGTGCCCACCACCGAGCACATGAAAGAGCGCCGTGGGAGGCGGTGCGGAGCAGGCCGAACCGTACACCCTCGTCCTCCATCAGGCCGACGAATCCGCCGAGGGTGCGGTCCGCGTGGTCCTGGTACTCCGCGAGGTCTTCTCCGGTTCGTGCCAACTCGCCGAGGGTGATGCCGGTGGGCAGCTTGCGCCGGGGATTCGTCAGCCACCGGAAGAGACGGGTGGCGAGGACTCCGGCATCTTCGGCATCGACCTGGGCGAGTGCGGAGGCTTCCGCCGAGGTGATCCCGTACTCGGTGGTCCACCCGGTCAGGCGTCGGCGTATGCCGTCGGTGGTGTGGCTGTTGATCCGCATCATGTCGCCGTCCGAGAGTCGGTCGTCGGCGTGCCAGTTCTCGACGCAACTGTTCCGCCAGGCGCCGTTGGTGATGCCCAGCGCCAAGAGGTCCAGCAGCGTGGTCAGGTCGTCGGGCTCTACGTTGGCCCGGGTACGGATCGCTTCCTCGAAGAGTTCCTCGGTCATCGCCTCCTGGGCCTCTTGGATCATGCGCTGTACTTCGGGGGACTCGTAGTCCGCATTGATCATCTCGGGTGGCCTCTCGCGCATGAACGTGGGTTGTTTGGTCGAGGGTAGATGTGAAGGGCGCGGCGGACGACGGCGCGCTACACGATCGCCTACGGAGCGGTCGATGGGCCATCGGGTTCGCTTTGCTTCTGGTCGAGCATCTCTTGAAAAGAGGCTAAACCCCGTTCGTTCAGGGCTCGTTCCTCGGGTGATAGATCGGGGTCGGCGAGGTTCACGCGCGCGTTCTCGACTGCGGATCCGAGGGCCAGCTGTGCGTCCGGGGCCTCTCCTCGCGAGCACTACAAGACGTTCGGCGAACTGGAGGCGGCCTGCCGGGCGTTCCGGACGAGGTCAACGCCCGCCCGCACCGCGTGACCCGCCGTCGCCCCGCGGACATGCTTGCCGAGGAGCGAACGCGGCTGCACCCGCTGCCGTGTGAACCGTTCTCGGTCGCGTTCGGCGAGACCCGCCGCGTCTGTTGGGACTCCACGATCTCCGTTGAAGGAGTGCCGACGCCGAGGCCAAACCCTTGCCTGCCGGCATTGTGAGTTCCCTGCTGCACCGACCCAGTGCGGGTTGACCGTCCGCCGAGTTCCGCATACGGCGAAAGACTGTGGTCAAGGTGCCGGAGTGCGGGCGAGCCACTCCTGGAGTTCGCGGTGGCGGAACTGGTAGGCGGTCCCGGCGACGCGGAGGAGTCCGGCTTCGGTGGCCCAGTCCAGGAACCGTCCCAGCCGCCACGGCAATCGGTGAGGCCCTCGGCGAACGCACATCAGGAATACGATGCCCCGCGACGCTCCGATTCCGACCATGAGCGAGTAGGCGAAGCCGACCGTGAAACCGAACGCGGGTCCGGAGAGGAGTACGCAGACGAGCCCGAGGGAGAGACCGCCTGCAAGGCTCAACACGAGCGTCACCGCCAAGCTCGCGCGGGGAAGGTCTCGTGGATCGATGAGTCTCGTCGCATCGTCCCCGAACCCGCTTGCCGTAGCCCCGAGCCATCCGAGCAGTGCGATCGCGAGTCCGACCGCGAGCCCGAATACGAATCCGAGTTCGAGGCCGACCAGGGAGCCGAGCGCGAGCGCGACCACGAGGCCGAGTGCTCCTCGGCGTCGGCGTTTGGCCGTTCGGAAACCTTCCAGGTCGAACCACGCGGGGGCGGCCCAGGCCCTCGACCAGGTATGGATTGCCCCGAGTGCGCTCATGAGAACGAAGACGATGGTGGCGATGATCGGACCAGCCGGCGTGGATCCGACACCGGTGAACCAGAAACCGATGATCGCTGCCGTGCCGAACGCGCCTATAGCGAACGCGTGTGCGGCGCGGACGTAGCGGTCCCCGGCCAGCGGCCATAGTTCGTGGGGAACCAGATCGGTACCGGACAGGGCCCTTCCGTGAAGGATCCGTGGGCTGTTCGTGTTCTCCTCAAGGTAGTGGGCCAGGACCCGAAGTTGAGCGTGGACTTGGCGGGGGTCGAGGCTGCCCGGAGGTCGGGAGTTGGCGGTGACGGCTCTCTGGAAAAACAGGCGCATGAGGTGGTCGCGCAGGGCGGGTTCGGTATTGAGAACGGGGGATAGCAGGAGCTGTGGCAGGTGCGGGTGGGTGTTGTGGACGGCGACGGCGGTCGTCAGCCGCCAGGGTGTGGACAGTGCTCTCGCGAGTGGACCTGCGGGATTGAGGTCCAGTTCGTCCACGACATCACGCCACTGGATGGGTTCGTCGACTCTGGACAGGATGAACGCGCGGGCTCGGGCCGGGTCGATCGGAGCGATTTCGATGCGGGCGGTGTCCCGTGCGCGCAGACCCAGTGCGTCGTAGGTTTCGCCGCGGCTGGTGAGGATCAGGCTCGCTCTCTCGGTTCCATGCTGGTAGGCGTTGAGTTCCATCAACGCCCGTCTCGCCCGCGGAGCTTGTGGCGCCGAGGGGCCGGAGGCAAGGTTCGGCGGGTCGGCGGGGTCCATCTCGTCCAAGCCGTCCAGGACGGGCAGGATCATCCCCGCGTCGACAAGTACCTGGGCTGCGGTATTGGACAGGCCGAATGTGTCCACCAGATGCGTCCGGATCCAGGCCCGCACCGCGTCCCCTGCTCCGGCGCCGGCGGATGTGCCGAGGTCGATGGACAGGGTTGTCCAGGAAGCGAGTGACATCCGTACCGGTACCGGATCCTCGGGGCCACGCACTTGGGCGAGGGCCAGGAGGAGTTGGATGGCCAGGACGGTCTTGCCCGACCCTGCCTTGCCCGTAATGACAAGGCGTCCGGGGCGCAGTGCACGGTAGTAGTCGACCACCCGGCTCAGTTGCCCGTCCGGATCGGCGCCAGTCGCGTTGTGGGCCGAGGCCGGGCGCAGGACGAACCGCACGTCGATTGCCTCGGCCTCGTTGCCCAGCAGGCGAGCACGCTCTCGGGTCTCGGACCGGACAACCTGACCGGCCAGCAGACCGGCCATCGCGATCTTGTCTGTTTCCGGGTGCCGAAGCGCGGCCTTGGCCAATAATCCCGACCACACCGCCACGATTAACCCGATCGAGGTGAACAGCATGTCGACCGGGTCGACACCGCCTCGCTCAAGTCTCCACCCGGCTATCACGGCGGTGCCCACTACACACACCAGAAGCCAGGCCCGACGTCGTCCGTTCGTGCGTCTCCCACTATCACTCATGGTCGGCCATCATCGCTGCCTGCCGCGCGGGGCGCTTGGATATTCACGAGGCTGACTCGGCGACGTTCAGATCCCGGCTGTGCCGCGCGGGCTTGACACACCCGATCGAGTGAATCTCCCCAGGGTCCCATCGGCATCGGGAAGAGCATTGCAGCCTGGTGGGGCGCCATTCAGGGACCTGTGTTCGATGAGGACGGGTCTGCCCGTTGTCGGAGTCGGATCGTAATTTCCCGAGCACCATGGGTGATCGCGAGGTGGGTTCGATGCTGGATTTGGGAGATTCGACGATGCGTCGCCGCGAGGTATTGGCTACAGCGGCCATCAGAGCCGCCTATGCATGGACGCAACGTCACGAACAGGACCAGGCATGGCGGGAGTTGGCGCGGATGACCGGCGTGGTGATGGCCGCCTGCGGACCGGGTCGGGGTCCGCGGTCGCCCCACGCCTTGGTCGAGTGCTTGCGCCAACCGCTCGGACGTATCGCGCCGGACTGCTTCGAAGGGGATCCACTCGGAGACCTGGTCGTCATCGTGGACGTTCATGGGCGGGACGAGATCGGTCAGGGTGTGTTCGATCGGGGCTGCGAACGCATCGTTGAACTCATCGAATCACCCGGCGCCACGCGGACGTGGATGCCGACCTGGGCGTACATGCGGGCCGAACAGGTACAGGGCAACGCGTTCGCCCGCCTGCGCGATGGCGCCACGGACGAGCAGTACACGAGGGGACGGCGCTTCGTCGTCGAGCATTCGGCGGGACCGGCCGACCGCATTGCGGAAGCGGCGGCTTCGCTCGGAACACGACGGACGGTGCCGTACGTGGCTGTGCCCGCGGATCGCGTGCACGTTCGGGGGGTGTGGTGGCCCTGCCCGGTATGCCGATGGCCGATGCGCGTTGACGGCGACGACGCCGGCTGTGACTTCGAGCTTCACCAGGCCCGGTACTTCGTTCGCCCGGGCAACTCGCGGCGCCCGACTCTGGCACGGGCATTCCCGCAGGCTCCCAGGCCGCCCGCAGCCCTGCCACACCAACCGGACGGACCTGGGGCGTCGGTGTGCGTCGAAGCCGCCGTCTGGCGGCACACGGTGGTCCCCGGACTGCCCGAAGTCGACCTGTTCGAGCGCGTGAACCGCCGACCGGGCGTGGTCGAGGCACGTCTGTGGCCGGACAAGGACCGCGTGGACGGAGAAGCGTTCGTGCCACTGCTGGACTGGCATTTGGAGTGGGACATGAAGGACAGTGCGAGCGCCGTGGCCTTGGCCGATCGCCTACGCAGGAAACCACCCGCCACCCGCAACATCGTCGTCCCCGACTATCGAGGCCCGGTCCAACAACGCGAACTCCAGGACTTGGTCCCTGACTTGCGCGTATGGACGGCGACGGAAGTCGTCGCGAAGGTGGCTCGCGTCGCCCGCAAGGCGGCACGATGACCACGCAACGGCACCCGATTCCCTCCGACGGATACCGGGATCCGAGCCACGCCGATCCGGCGATCGTCGCCCGCGTCTTCGGTGTGGCGTTCGCGCTTGCCGAGACCCATTTTCCGGTACACCACCGCGACCATGGCGTCGTCACCACCGTGACGGCCTCCGCGTTCTTCCTCGATGGCAAACACGACACCTGGAACGGCCACGCCGAGTTGTCCGACGCCGACGAGCTACGCCTGGGCAGGTTCCTCAAACACCGTATGAGCCCTCTGGCGTACGAGGAGAAGGTGCGCGACATCGCCGCGCGCGTGTGCGACAACCACACCGTTGCCCACTACGACCTCCTCGCGGATCAGGAACACCTCCTTCCACGTCACGGACGTGAATCCCGAGCCTGCGCGGACGCGCTCCTTGACGAACTCGACACCCTTCGCGCCCGGCAAGGCCACCTGTCGCGCACTGCAACACCAGGCGCATACACCAGTGTGCTGCGCATTCCGCGAGCTGGCGCCACAGACCCCATCACCATTGATACCCACTACATCCTCGCCGACCACCAGGCGCCCCTGATCCGACCCATCCACCCCCACCTCACCACCGCGCCTGCCTTGGATGAACTGACCTGGAAGGTCCGCGAGCATCTCGACATCGCCGAACGCCTGGACACGGCGACAGGAAAGCCGTTCCGCGAACACACGCTCACCCGGCTGTTCGAAGGCATGCTCACCCGCCAGGGCCCGATCGGCGACCACATGGTCCTTCGATCAGGTCGCACCCGCCTACTCCAAGCGCCCACCGGCATCGGCAAGTCCGTGCTGTGCCGGGACCTGGGAACGTGGGCCGTCGAGACCGGCGTCACCTTGGCCCTGGTGGTCCCCAACAACATGGATGTTCTCAAGGTCGTCCACGGGATCGAACACGACCTTCGCGCCCTCGGCCACAAGCATCCCGAACACCTGGTGACGGCACTGATGGCCCCCGACGGCATCATGGCCACCCTCGACCGGGTTGCCGCCACCCATACCGACCACGACTTCATCGACTGGGCCCACGCCCGCCTGGGATATGGATGCGCCATGTCCGCCGGAGCCCTCACCGACCGAGAGGTGGACACTTGGGTCGGGGGCGGCGAACCCTGCACCTCACTCGTTCCCGACCGCGTGAGCACTGATGGTCGCCGCGATCGCACCTCCGCTTCCAAGGTATGTCCCTACCGCGACCACGACTGTGACAAATACCGTCTGGCCCGCGCGGCGACTCGCGCGCGTGTCGTCGTCACCTCGCACGGCAATTTCCGCAAGGGGAGCATGCACCTGCCCCTCCTCGTCGACGGAACACTCAGGGACAACCTCACCGTCGAGGAGTTCATCCTCCGGCACTGCCAACTCGTCGTGATGGACGAGATCGACGCCTACCAGGCATCCGCCCTGGACGACAGCGCCCGAGGCTTCCTCCTTGCCGGAGGCGAAAGTACCCACGAGATGCCGCTGCGTACCGTCGACACCGAATTCGCCGCCGCATTCGGCCGCGTGCACACCACCGTCGACGAGAGCGTACGCAACACCATTGCCCGGGCGCGCTGGCTCGCCGAGACCTACGTCAGCCATCGTGCCTACGATCGCTTGGGACCCGACCTCCAAGCGGATCTGCCCAAAACGCGGAGGCTGGGCCCGAGACCGGCGCAGACACGCTGGCTGGTTCCCCAACGCTGGGACGGCTGGCTCACCGACCACCTCCGTCCTCTCCTACGCGACGACCCCGACCTGATCGCCACCACGACGCAGCAAACGGCCGACCCCCGCGACCTCCAAGCACTGCGCGACCTCTTCGACCGCCACGCTCCCCGTGAGACACTTTCCCGACCCCACTGTCGCCTTGCCGACATCATTTCCCGTATCGCCGATCCTCATGGGGAACCGGGAAACCTCACAGACACGCGTCGTGCTCTCGATGCCCTCCTGACTCCCTGGGTCCCTCAACCGCGCATCCGAGCGACTCTCATCCACCGCCTCCTGCGCCGGGCATTCCTTGCACCGCTGCGCACCTGCCTGTACGGGTTCGTGCACACCGCGCCCCAACTTCACGCCGCAGGCGTCGAATCCGCGCGTGTCATCGCGGACGCGCTCGGTGCCTACAGCGCCTGGCGCGCCGCACCTTACGGGCCGCTGGGCCGGTTGTTCTTCGCGTTCTCCGAACGCCACGACCCCCACCGCAGACGCGACACCCAGCTGTCCGTGGCCGCTTTCGGCGGCGATCCGCACACCGACGTCCTCACCCTGGGACACACCACCGCGGTTGCCCACACGGGACACCGTCGCATCGTTCTCGGGCTCTCGGCTACCGCCTACATGCCGCTCGCGCATCGCCACCACGTCCACGAACACCCCACCTGGTGGCTGCCGGACACTGCCGAAGGAGCGGTCCGCATCCATGCCGAAACCATCCCGGGGTTGGGAGACGACCGAGAGGCCATTCGCATCTCAGGCCTCACCGGCAAAGCCCGCATCGAAGCCACCCGCACCATGGCGGAACGACTGTGGCCACGTCTATGCACCGAACTCGACGTGCTCGCCCGCGCGCCCGGAAGCGACGTCCAGGACCGCGTCCTGGTCGTCACTACCTCCTACGACAGCTGCCGACACCTCGCCGAAGGCATGTACCAAGCGGGCGCCCCGACTGGCAGCGTATGCGTGGCCATTCGCCCCACGACCCAACGTCGGTCAATCGATCGCGCGCTGCCGTGGCCGGAGATTCCAGGCGACCGCCTCGAGGACTTCGCCTACATGCGTGAAGCCCGAATCCTCATCGCGCCACTGGGACGCGCCGAACGCGGCCTCAACATCCTCGTCCCGGGTCACACCCGCTCCGCCATCGGCTCGATTTGGCTCGTCGTACGCCCGATGGCATTGATCGACGAGCCCGCCGAACTCCTCGCCCATATCCAGGCTGCCGCTCTGGACGACGCCGTGCCGCACTCCGAACCGTGGAAGGAACTGCGTCGCCGCAGACTCCGGGCCGGTACCTACTTCGAGGAGATCGTCGGTGGGGGACGCTACTTCCGCGCCCTGCCCGATCGGGCCAAGAAGGCCATCGCCGCCGAAATGGTCATCAGCCTCATCCAGCTCGTCGGGCGTGCTCGACGCGGAGGAACACCCGGTCGCGTCAACCTCGTTGATGCCGCATTCCTCGACCCCGACGGCAAGGCGGGCCTGCCCCGGCTGATCCGCGCCCTACGAGACGACTGGCGCGCGAACGGACAACTCGAAACCCTCCGCGACCTGTACGGAACCACCCTGGACGCCTTCTTCGCCTTCGCCGACCGCCACTGAAGGGACGTTTTCCCATGCTGAGGACACGCGGCTTCCTCCTGAGCCCCGACGCCTTGGGTCATGTCTGCATCTACCGCCTCACCGACCTGTTCGAACACGCCTGGACACAACTGCCCGGCTACAGCGATGGGTCCACCGGACGCCCCACCCGGCCCCGATACGCTGCCCTCGCCACTGCCCTGAGCGCCGTCACCGGGCAACCCGTTGTCCTGATGCCGGACGACCTCGACGCCGACCCACAACATCCCGCCCCCCTCGTCCTGGTCACCACCCGACCCATCTCTCCGTCGGTCCTTATCGCCGCCGTCCGTGCATGGGAACGGCACATCCGCGGCGACGTCACCACGGACACCCTCAGTCGGGCCTTCGCCGGAATTGTGCCCGAGACGCAGCCTCTGGCCGCCTTCATTCAGGGCGCGGCCGCAGGGACGCCGCGAGCCCCACGCTGGTTCTTCCGGGTCGCAGCCTGGCACTGCGCCGACGTCCTGTCTCGGACACCGTTGGTGATCCCCGGTCACGGTGCGATCGATTGGCGCCTGGATACCGACGGCAACCTCGTGGCCTGGGACGAGAAGGACATCGTCACCCGCACCCTCTACAACGGACGCACCGTCGGCCGCTGCATGCATCGGGTCGAACTCCGAGTCGTCGCCCTGCCCGGCGAATCTCGCCTCGCGGTCCACGTCATTCCCGTGTTCAGTCGCCTGGCAGACCACTGGGCCAGCAGGAAGAGCGCCTACATTGCCCGGGGCAAGGGCGTGGTCCTTCGTCTTCCCGTCGGCAACCGGCGCGTCACACGCGACGGCGAAACCCTGTGGGAGCCCTTCGCTCGCAATGCCGCCGCGGAAGTCGTCGAAGCCTGCGGTGTCGAGATCATCGACCTGGGTGACAACGACGACCTCAAGCATCTGCGTGGCCCCGTGCGCTCACTCACGGCGGCCTCCGATCGACACCCCCTCGGACGAGGGCCCGGGGCTCTGTTCACCAAGTACCTCATCCTTCAGTTCGCAGACTGCCTGGCCGGGGGCACCGAGCAGATCGCCTACGAAGACACCGGACGACGATTCCAGCGCGCCGTAACCGGCCGCGTTCCCGCCCAGCATCTCGACGACGCCATCGTGGGAACCGGCAAGCAAAACGTGGTCATCCACGTCCTCCAGGACAGCGCCGGCACCCGGCGCCGCATGGCAGCCGAACTCGCGGCCTTGGCGGGTATCGACGACTCGGGGCAGTTCCTTCCACAGGACACACAGTCCTATCCGTTGACCCAACGCCTGTCCGTCGTCTTCCGCCACACCGCTGCCCTCGACGCCCCTGAGAAGGTCGACTGGGACACCGAACTCCGGGACCTTCCCTCGACCGACGCCACCACCCTCCACGTTGCCCTCGTCGAGACACACTGGCACGCGAACCCCGCCACGCGCCGCCGACCCGCACAGGACAGTCCTTCACGGCACGACCACAAGGACGACCTCAAGCGATGGCTGTACGGGCATCGCGTCATCCCACAGTTCCTCGCCACCCGCAGCACCCCGGACGACGACACCCACGCCCCGACCGACGAGCCGGTCCGCGACCACCCGGCCGAGGGCGCGGTGCGCAAACTCCTCGTCCGTGCCGGCCTCGTCGACACTCGCCTGAGCGCGGCCGCCTCACCAGAACAAGACCTGCTCCTGGTAGGCATCCACGTGCGCCAGCAACATGTCAGTCACCGAAACCCCCGCGGAGCAACGCGAACCCGCATGATCGAGATCCTCACCTCGATCGAACTCAACCGCGATGCCACATCGCCCGCTCAGGTGCGGATGTACGACGCCTCCACTCATCAATGGCGACCCGTCGCGGACGCGATGAGCGCCTACGCTTCCGGACCCATCGGACACGCCGAACACGCCCGCCATCGCGAGGGCGCGCGTCTGGTCCGCGACAGCGTCGAGTCGGCACTGCGTCTATTGCCCCGAGACCGCCCCATTTGCGTCTGGGTGGAAGCCGAGGCCACCCGCACCATCTGGCCCGGACTCCAGTACTCCACTCTCGGTGATGGCGCTCTCCCGGGCGACTCGCTGAGGCGGGACGGCTGCCCGCTCGCCGTCGTCTGCGTCAACATCACCGACGAGGAGACTCCGCAACCCGTCGATCGCGATGGATGGCGCAAATATCCCGAACGACCGCTGCCGCCGAAGGACACCCTCTATCGACGCACATCCGACACCGGCCGTGAACACTGGTACATCGGACAGGCGTCACGGCAATACACCGGAGGCCCCATCGGACGAGCCAGCGGCGAGTACACACGCTTCACGGTTCCCGAGGAACACCGTCACCGATTGGGCAAGGACTGGCACGACTTCACCGGCACGCTCATCGACGTGGTACAGCAAGGCCCCTGGGCCGCCGAAGACTTGGCACTCCTCACCGCTCAACTTTGTCACCAGTCGTTGGCCTGGGACGGACGGACACGACGCCCGGCCCCGCTGCACCTCGCGCACGTACTCGACAAATCCCACCCCGAGTACCGAGCTCCGGAGTAGTACCGATGGTGATGTGTCGACTCCGTCCCCTGTCTCCCAACATATCCCCTACCACTGCCGAGCGGATTTGTCTCCATCCGGTGGCGGCCGAGGGCGAGTTCGTGCTCATCCGTGAGTGTCGACCGCGAACGATTCGGTGAGCATGGTGTTTTCGGGGACTTGCGTCGCTGGTGGTTGCCCCGATTGCGGTGGTTGAACTGGTCGGGCGCGCGCGCCCCCTGCCAACGGGTAGCAACGGACGTGCCGCGACGTGTGCAGGCATGGTGCGACGTCGCAAAAATTCGCACGTACGAGTCTCGTCTGGGAGAATCTGCACGTGAGTTCGCGCCCCTTCTTCAGCGATGAGCCCGTTGATGGTTCGCCGGGCCGCCCCGATGCACTTGGCCGCGGGCGATACGCGGAGCACGTCGTTCGCATACTGCGCCGTGTCCGCGGACAGGACGATTCTGTCGTCTTGTCCCTGGTCGGCTCGTGGGGGTCAGGCAAGTCGACCGTGTTGAACTTGGTAACCAGTCGGTTGTCGCATGAGGCCTCCGGACAGGAGGCGTGGTCCATTGCCGAACTCAATCCGTGGCTCTACCAGGATCCGGAGTCGCTGGCACTTGCGCTGTTCGGCGAGATTCGCGAAGCGCTCCCGAAGGGAGACCGTTGGTCGACCGCGCGGCAGACCCTCGCGAGCTACGCCGGGGCGGTCAGTCCAATCGGGAAGCTCGCCGGCCTCATCGGCTTCATGGACGTCTCCGAGCTCGCCAAGACCGCAGCCGATCGTATGGCGGGTGACACGAGCGCATCGGCCACCAGGCACAAGGCCGAGAAGGCACTACGCGACGTCCGTACACCGGTGCTCGTCGTCATGGACGATCTGGACCGCTTGACGCCGGACGAACTCTTGGTGGTCTTCAAGATGGTGCGCTTGGTCGGGCGCCTACCGAACGTGCACTACCTGCTCTGCTTCGACGAGCGCACGCTGCTGGATGTTCTCCAGCGCAGCGACCTGGTAGGCGGCGAGGAATCTCGGGCGCGTGAGTTTCTCGAGAAGATGATCCAGGTGCGCCTGGACTTGCCTGCCTTCCGTGACCAGGATGCGATTGCGCTTGTCGAGCAGGCGATCGACGAACTGCTCTCAGGTCACGGGATCACATTCTCCGAGCCGCAGCTGCGCAGATTCGGAGAGAGCTATCACGCGCAGCTTGGCTCCCGGCTTCGCACTCCTCGGGCAATCAAGCGGTACTTCGCCCAAGCGGACGCGAGCCTGGCAACGGTTGTCGGCAACGTCGATCCGGTCGACTTTTTGCTTCTGACGTTCCTCCGCACGATGGAACCGGCCCTGTACGCCGCGCTGCCCGGGCAGCGCGCAGCCCTGACCGGAACAGACTTCAGCCCGTCGCATGCCGCTGAAGCCCGAGCCGCCGAGTGGCGCAGACTAATAGCGGACGCCGGTGTGGCGCCGGGCCACTGTGAGGGCGTCCTGGACATCCTTTGCACTCTCTTCGGAGCCGTCGCCCGAACGGTGCGTCCAGGAATCGGCGTGACAGGAGCCCCCGTTCCCCTCGGCGCCGGCGACGTGGACTACTTCGACCGCTATTTCGCCTTCGGAGTCACCGAAGACGACCTCTCCGAAGCAGACTTCAGGCAGGCTCTTGCCCAATTGGCCGCAGGAGCACAAGGCCCCGAACGCGATCGCCTGGTGCTCCTCCTCGGCTCTGACACGCATCGGATCGTCCGTCGGATTCGCGATCTTCTGTCTCAGGGCGAACCTCTGCCACTGGCAGAGGTGTTGGAACTCATGGCAGACCACTACCGGGACTTCAACACCCCGGCTCAAGGACACGGGATCCTCACCGCGGAAGGATCCGTGCGTTTTGCCGCAGCCGACCTTCTCCGAGCCGTGCCCGAACACGAACGTCCAGACGTCCTCGAGCGGATGGCTGCAACATGCCAGGGTGCCGAACTGGCGGCATTGGCACTGGCCTACCTGGTCGTTCCGGATGGTCAACCGCTGACCCGGGCGGCCACCCCCGGCCTTCCTCCGTGGGCCCTCGAAGGACGAACGCGCCTGGTCACGGCTTTTCCCACATTCCTGGAACCGGCCCGCACCCGGCCTGCGACGGACCTGACCGGATGTGAACTGTCACTCCTTGTGCTGTGGCACGTCCTCGCACCCGATCAAGTACGAACCTGGATCCACACCACTCTACGCAACAGCCACTGGCTCCTTCTGGAACTCGTGATCCGGCTGGTTCCCGACAGCCCGGCCTTCTCAGGCTCGGCAGGCGAATTCACCGACCGCGTCGAGAGCCTGATCGGGCTCGACAACGCTACGCGAACCCTTGGACCCGCCCTCGACAACGCTACACGCCAGCCAACCGACACCAGCCTCTGGAATCCGACGTCGGACCAACGACGCGACTGGGCACTTACCGTCTTGCGGGACTGGCGCGACCGTCAATCAGGACCCTGACGTGCGTGTGTCGGAAACACCGGCAGATGCCGAATCAACGCCGATCGACCGCGAATCGACCGACTTTACGACGACGTCGATGTCCGCAGCATCGCCATGAGCTTCTGGCCGGTGAACACCGAAGGCGCAGCCCGTGCGCCGGCAGATGCTGAGAGAAGGTCCGCTGCACGGTGTTTGCCTCCGGGGGAGATCTCCGCTCCAGGACGGCTGTTTCCGGCGGTCGAGCGCTGGCTCAAGGAATGTCAAGGCGGCTGTTAAGGAAACGGATGGAGTAGGAGCCGGTCTCCGGAGACGGATACCGCGCTACCAACCCGAGGCAATCGCCGGTGACGACACCTGCCACGGGGGGTGCCTGCCGGAATCCGTTGGCTCGTTGGTGGCAGTGTGTGGTGAAATTGGCGGGTGGCTTCTCGTTCAAAGCGTCACGACACGCGAAAGAAAAGGCGACGCCGAGCCGAACCGGAGGCAGCGGCATTCGACCCGCATGCGCGGGTCATTGTCGACTCCTGGACTTCGGTGCTGGAACTCATGGAGAGGTTCACGGCGGCGGAGGATCCCGAGGCGGCGCTCGATGCGGCATTCGACGACGCCATCACCCGGTTCGTCGTTAAGGCGCGGCGATTCGACGCGCTCCGGCTGATCGAGGTGGGTCGTCTGGCGTTTCTGCCGATGGCGCCCGAGGGCGCGATACGGGTAGATACGGAGGCCAGTGCCGCGCGCCTCGACCTGCTTGCACTGGTTGCTCTCGCCGCGCAGCTGGATACGGAGACACCCGGAACCCGCGACCGTGACGCCCTTGCCGATCAGGAAATGAGCCAATTCGTTTCCGAGGCAAAGGAAGAGCTCGACGCGCTTCTCCGGCTCGCACGCATGCGGGCCTTCGCCGCTATCGATTCGAACGACAAGCTTGCCATGGTGTCCCTGCTTATTCAGGGTGCCGAGGTGCACATGCGTAACTCTTCCTACCCGGAGGTGGTCGCGGTTACCAACCGCGCGCTTCTTGACGGGGAACCGAACGTCCACGCGGCGCTGATCGCCGAGCTCGGGTTTGACGCGAACGACGCCTTGGCTGTTCTGGAGGCATGCCACGATCTACAACTGCGCCACATGAACGAGCGTATGGATGCAATGCGCACGGCGCTGTCGGACGCGATGGAGGCCACGGAGGCCGGCCAAACTGACGATGGCTTGACGGAACTCGCCCGGTCCGGGTTCATGTCGATGTTCGAGCCCGCTGCCGACGAAGTGACAGTCGCCGTTGGAGACATCGTCGCGCATACGGGCATCGCCGAGGAACGCGTGCACGCCGTTGTCGAATGCTTCCGACTCGACTTGGGAACAGCGTCTCCTGCGGAAGTTGTCCACGCGTTCACCACAGGTAAGAATCCGATGCGCGTCCGTCCTCTCGTTGTCGCCGGCAACGGACGCATCATGCTGGCCCACTCGGCGCTAAACGTGTGCTCGGTGCGGGAGAACCTCGAAGAGCACCTCAAGACGTCGATTGCGTGGAACAGCTACGCGAAGCATCGCGGCGACCTGCTCGAGACCCGGTTCCCGATGGGAACTTCAGGGACGCATTCGAGTACTACGTGCCCGCGAACGACGTTGAAGAGGCGAATGCCGATCCCACGCGATACACCAAGCGCGTCGAAGGCGACCACCTTCTCCTCGTCGACGACGTCGCGATCATTGTGGAAGACAAGGCCGTAGCGCTGAGCGGCCACTCCCGAGGTGGCAAGATCACACGGATCCGTACGGATCTGACCGGCATCATCACGAAGGCAGCCGAGCAGGCCGGCCGGATGCGTGACGGTATCAAACGGGATGGAGGTCTGAGAGTTGAAGGAGAAGGCTGGGTCGACCTCAGGCATGTCCGCGAAATCCATACCATCGCGATCAGTCTCGACGACCTCTCAACCGTCATGACCGCCACCGCAGAGTTGGTGAGAGCCAACGTGCTCCGGCCCGACAACATTCCGTGGACCGTGTCGCTGCACGACCTCGAGCTGATTACCGAACTCGTCGCTCGACCGGCCGAGTTTCTCCTCTACCTTCGCCGACGTCGAAACCCTGACGTCACTGTCATGTTCCGCGCGCCTGACGAACTGGATCTGTTCCTGTACTTCTTCGAGGCGGGGCTTTGGGTCGAACCCGACCCGGGTCAGGTCCGTGCCGCTTTCCCGTTCCTCCCCGAACCGACCACAGCCGAGCTGCGCCGCCATCGCTCACGCCAACCAGCCTGGATCAGCAGTCGGACGGACGCCCTCGACCACTGGTTTCACACCAAGGAACCGGCTGGCCGGGTCGTCGATCCCGTGCCGAAGCCGGCGATGGTGCTTTCACCGGTCGCACCGCTCCTCGACGAACTGCAGTCGAGGAAGGTCACAGGATGGCTCAGTATCGGCGCCACGCTGTTGTCCGCGACGACGGATGTCCAGCACAAGTTCGCCCGCTACGGTGACGAACTCCTCGACAATCCATCTCCTGACGGCGCAGGTCGTAGCCTCACCATGCCTATCACAGGGAGCGTGGATCCCGCCGAAGGATGGCTGGTCGTCTGGGCTACACGCCCGGCTGGACAGGATGCAGCCAAGGCGGAGACGCAGTTGCGGGGCTACCTGCGTGCGAAGAAGCACCAGCTCAACCTCCCGCGAGGTGTGGTTCTCCTCTACGACGAACCGACACGGGATCTCGTCGGCATCTTCTACGACGGACACATCGGGCCCTTGGACGCCACGTTGACGGCGACCCTGAGGTCCCTCCGGCCCGCTGCCGATCTTCGACGCACGATCAACCTGCACGCACAAGGGTCATTTCGCCGCGCTGCAAGCGCTTCGCGTCCGAAGCAGCAGAAGAACAAACGGAAGCGCTAAGGCTTGTCCCGTAAGTGCTGACCACGGGTGAGATGATCTTGGTGTGGCTGGTGTGATCACGGCGTCGGAGCCGTCCTGGATAGCCCGTTCACCGGGCTGAGCCCGCGCCAGTTCGGCAAGCTGACGACCGCGCTGCGGCGCGAGGGAACCGACCGGCCCGGCAAGGGCCGACCGTGGGCGCTCTCGTTGGAAGACCGGGTGCTCCTCGTCGCGGCGTATTGGCGCACGAACCTGACACTGCGCCAACTCGCCCCACTGTTCGGCATATCGAAGTCCGCCGCCGACCGTGTCGTCGACCACCTCGGCCCACTGCTCGCACTGCAGCAGCGCAAGCGGTTCCGCAAGGACACCGTGCTGATCGTCGACGGCACGCTCGTGCCCACCCGCGACCACACGGTCGCCGAGAAGCCGAAGAACTACCAGTACTCCACGAACCACCAGGTCGTCATCGACGCCGACACCCGCCTGATCGTCGTGGTCGGCCGACCGGTCACCGGCAACCGCAACGACTGCAAGGCCTGGGGGTTATCCGGCGCCGAAGACACCGTCGGCACCGCCCGCGTGATCGGCGACGGCGGCTACCGCGGCACCGGCGTCCTCGTCCCGCACCGACGCGAACGCGGGCAAGGCGAACTCCCCGACTGGAAACACGAACACAACGCCTCCCACCGCCGTGTCCGCGCCCGCGTCGAACACGTCTTCGCCCCACATGAAGACCTGGAAGATCCTCCGCGACTGCCGCCTCAAAGGCCACGGCGTCCACCACGCCATGCTCGGCATCGCCCGACTGCACAACCTCACCCTCGCCGGCTGACCCAGCGAGGAACCCCGATACAGACACCCCAAGATCAATTACGGGACAAGCCTTAGAGCAGAGGCGGAAGTTCTTCCAGGACGAAGAAGACGGCGTCGGAATCGTCGATGCTGTCGGCTGTCTCGTCTTCCGCGAGGGTGATGAGGTCGCCGAAGAGTTCGTCGGTGAGCACGTCGATGGCGTTGACGAGGGCACCGGCTGCCAGTTCGGCGGTGGTCAGAGGCACGGCGTCCGAGGCGTCATGGCCGAAGTGGGCAGCCGTGAAGGACGTCAGTTTCGGCGCGAGGTTCCGCAGGTGCGTACGGCGAGTTTCCACCTCCTCGTCCGTCGGACCTGCCGAGTCCGTGTCCGCTTGAGGCAGGCGGTGGAGTCGGGCGCGTTCTGCGGGATCCGCAGGTGGTGCGTCGGGGCCGTCTGCGACGGCGAGGCTCTCCTGCGCGAGTTTGTCGTGCAGCTTGACCTCACAGGAGGCGATGGCCCAGTCCTCGAACTCCTCCGTGCCCTCGAAGATCTCCTCGACCACTTCGCGAGCGGCACCTTCGGCGAACTCCAGGGCGGGGGCGTCCATGATGAGCAGGACCAACGCGCCTTCGGGATGCGCGGCGACTCGGAAGTCGTCGAGATCGATGCTCACGCCGTCCGGGCCGTCGATACCCTCCAGGCGCGCCAGGAGGTCGGCGAGAAGGCTGGCCACGCCTGTTCGTTGCAGGGCGTCCAAGGGCGCGTGCCCGTCGGGAGTGACGACGTCGACGTGTACGAAATAAGTCACGTGACCAGCGTGCCCGAGTCCGGCGCGGATGGTCGCCGAGTTTTGAGCCGGCGCTCACCTTGGCAGACACGGCGAGGCTTTTGGGTCGTAGCGCATGCCCGAGCCGAGCAGCGTGGAAGGCCGCGAAGCATTGGGGGAGAGCGACGCCACCGTGGCCGGGACAACTCGGCGGCGGATCGACGGTCACGAACTCACGGTATTTCGCTCAGCTGTCCGCCGGCAGGAGCACAATGCTCTCCACGGCCGATGGGAGGGGCGGGCATGGCTATTGGGCGGCGGCTTCGGTATGAGGTTTTGCGGCGGGATGATCACGCATGTAGGTACTGCGGCGCGAAGGCGCCGGCGGTGAAGCTGGTCGTGGACCATGTGGTGCCCCAGGCGCTGGGTGGGACCGATATGGCATCCAACCTGGTGACGGCGTGTGAAGAATGCAACAGCGGCAAGGCGTCCGTAACGCCGGGCGCGGATGTAGTCGAGGACGTTGCCAAGGATGCTGTGCGCTGGGCAGCGGCGATGAAGGAAGCCGTTGCAGCCGCTCGTGAGGACTACAGCACCCGTCTCGCCTACCGGGAGGGCTTTGCGGCTCTTTGGGAGGAGTGGACATACGGGGCGGACAACGAGAACTTTCCGCTGCCGGGCGGCTGGGAGAGCAGCATCGACGCCTTCCGCGCGGCTGGTTTGGAAGCCTTCGCCTTCGAAGACGCCATCCGACTTGCGATGAGCAACACCAAGGTCAGCGGAGACAACAAGTTTCGGTACTTCTGCGGCGTGGCCTGGGCACGGGTAAGGCGTCTGCAAGATCACGCCCGGGCGATCCTCTCCACCGGCGACGGCTCCACAGGCAACGCCACGCCTCACGTGGAGAGTGCCGCACAGCACTCTTGCAGAGACTGCTTCTCGCTGACGGCAACTGCGATCTGGATCGCCGGCCGCCGGAAGCAACCGATGGGGGTGCCGGACGACGAGGAAATGGATCGGATCGTCGAGGCAACTTCACATGGCACGAAGATCGGCGCGATCCTGGAAGACCAGAGCCAATGGCACCGCTTGCATGAAGTGATGGGGGCCGTCCACGATGCCGCCTCCCGGGATCGGGTCGATCCGAACGAGCTCCTCCCTGAGGTACCGATCGTCGAAGACGTCGCACAGGCCGCTGGCCTGGCCGAGGAGTTTTCAGGTTGGTTGGGAGGCGCCGCCGAGCAGCCACAGGACACCAGCCGGCCCATCGGCACAGGGTGGGAATACCAAGGGACGCAGGGACGGGCGGAGAAATACGGGCCCGAGTGCTCGGACAACGGTTTGCCGTACGAATCCGATCCATGGTCCTACCCGGAATGGAACGAGGATCCGGACGGCTGGGAAATGGGCTTCCGGGATGAGGACCACAACGAGGACCACATCGAGGCGATGTGGGAGACGGCATTCAGGGACGGTCACATCACCCGGGAACAATTCCAGAACAGGAGGCGAGAAGACCGCGTTTCGGATCGAGGCGACGTACCGGACGCAGAGCCGGCCCTCAGATCCGCAGTCGAGAGGCTGCGCGCGAAAGTCGCCGACCCCGATCTACCCTTTGAAGAACGAGCTTTGGACGAACGGGTTCTGGGCTCGCTTCTTCACATGCTCGGCAAGAAGCAGCCTGAGAGCGGTGACCCATCGACCATTTCGTAGGCTCTGTTGTCCCGACGGCGGAGCCGGCGGCAGCACGCCCAGGCCCACGTCGTCCACAGCGTGGGCCAGTTGCGGTATTCGTACTTCTCCCAGTCCACGACCGCGCACAGCAGGACGACGTTGGCGTCGCCGTTCCTCGATGGAGAGACGCTACGCCCTTTCGTGGGTCCTCTCTTGCGATGAAGGGTCAGACGGTTTGAGTCGGTGAGAATGCCCGACGGAGTATCGCGAGCGTGGCCGCGTGGTGGAGCCTGCACATCGGGTGCTGGCTTGCGAACATGCCCTGCTCACGAACGGCATCAATCCGGTCGACCGTGCTCAGCCAGCGAACGGGCAGCACGTATTCGGCGAGGTCGGGGTCGGTGTCGTCGCCGGGGTGGCGGTAGGTGCCGGCGAGCGTCTGTTCGGCCAGTCGTACGTGGCGGCCGTCGACCTTGACCCGGGCCTCGACGAACGGGGCGATCTCACCGTCGACTTCGCCGACGCCGACGTACCCGACGCGTGGGATGTACACGTGCACCCTGTGGCCGATTCGAGGGCGACGCAGTCCCTGGGAGAACCAGGTGCCGCCACCGGCGCTGACGAAGCCGAGACGGCGTGCGTCGTCCCAGGAGCGGATGCCGTCCTCGCCCAGCGCGGAGTACCAGTCCTCGCCGGTCCACGGCTCACGGGTGCGGGTCATGGGCGCGGGCTTGGCGGCGGGCGCGTTGGTGTCGTCGCGGAGCATCGTCCGGGCGAGGTATCGGGAGCCGTGGTCTTCGTAGTACTCGAATGCCGCCGCGTTGATCGGCACGCCGAGGTCCCCCAGGTAGGTGAGGATCCGTTCGGTGGCGTCGTCCAGGCGGGCCGCGACCACCGTGAGGCGGTGCGCGGTGTTCAACTCCTGCGGGGCTGCGGTGTCGAATCGACGCTCGAAGGCGGCCTCGAAGGTCTCCACACCGTCGTTGTACTTGGCGAAAATCTGTTGGATTTCGGTGTGCGACACGGTTGCGATCCAGGATGCGTAGTCCAGGACCTGGGCGATCACTTCGCGGGGGCCGCGGTCGCGCTTCAACTCGATGACGTGGACGGTGCCCTCGCCGTCGACTGCGAGCAGGTCCACCACGCCGCCGTGCGTGGTGCGCACCTGACGGCCGATCACCAACAACCGCTTCCCGAGGATGTCAGGGTCGGCCTCGATCAGCGATTCGAGTTCGTGCTCCAACGGCATCCTCGCGGGCCGCAAACGCCGCGCCCCGTCCCCGTCCACCCGCCACATCGCGACACCAGTCGGCATGCCCCTCCAACCCCTCGGCGACTTCGTATCCGGGAGCAACTACGACGGGATGAGCGTTGTTCCGCGTATCCTGGCCGGATTTTACTGCTCGCACCTGGCCCCTTGGCACCGGACGACAGGGTCGATCGACTGCCGGCACTGTGTTTCGGGCAGGTGCCGTCGCGGGCTGCGGACAACGTGTGCAGGAGGCGGTGCCCAACTGCCTTGCGAATCGTAGGCTTTGGGGATGGTGAACACCGCGCAGCCCAAGTACGGCGGCTTGATCTTTGACTTCTTTGGGGTCCTGACCTTCAACATGGTCGAGGTGATCTCGTGTTTCGAGGATCGGGAGAAGATCGCGCGGGGGACTTTTCTCCGAGCGTGGGCCGACCCTCGGGGGCAGGACTTGTTCCGGCGGCTCGAACTCGGTGCGATCACTCAGACCGACTGGAATGAAGGGTTCGCCGCCCTGATGAACGTTGCGCCCGATGACCTGCTCGCCCGCTATCTTCACGATGCGTTTCCGGCGCATCGGGTGCTCAAGGTGGCGCGGCAGGCGCGGGCCGCCGGGATCAGGACGGCGGTGTTGTCGAACAGTTTGGGGCGGGAACCGTATGACCCCTACGCGGGGTTCGACCTGCACGGCACTTTTGACGAGGTCGTGTTCTCCGCGGACCACGGGGTGCGCAAGCCCGATCCTGCCATCTTCCGCCTCGTGCTCGACAAGCTCGGCGTCTCGGCCGAACGGTGCCTGTTCGTCGACGACAGCGAAGAGAACCTCGCCGCCGCCTACAGGCTCGGCATCACGCCGCTGCTGGCACTGGACGAGGATGTCGTGGCTGCCCGCCTGCGGGGAGTGCTCGGTCTACCCGACCTGTAGGAATTCGCATACGGCCGTGTGCGAGGTGTGTACCGCCAGCTGCGCGCGAAGGCCGCTCAGCTCGGAGGCGGAGCGTGCGGAGTCCACCGAACCGAGGCATCGGGCCGCGTGCCGTGCTTTGGCGACGGCGGCGTCCAGGTCGTGCATGGCGAGGTGTGCTTCGGCGGCCCGGGCCAGGTAGATGGCATGGCTTCGTGGATATTCGTCGTCGCCGGGGTACGACGCCGTCGCGGCGGCCTCGAAGCGGCGTACGGCCTCGGCCGGATCGCCGAGTTGCAGTGCGGACGAGCCGGCGATCATTTCGATTTCGCCGTAGTCCACCCAGTAGAGGGTCTTCGGGTCGTCGTCGTGTTTTCCTTTGTCCAACGCCGTGCGGGCGAGGTCGAGTTGGCGTGCGCACTCCTTCTTGGCGCCGGTCTTCGACAGCGCGCGAGCGGTCCGGGCGGCCAGCATCGCGTGCATGCGGGGAGTTGCCTTCCACCGCACCTGTTCCTGTGCTGCTTCCAGGAGTGATACCGCTCTGCTCGCCTGTCCGGGGGTGGAGTAGCACTGCACGGCGGCGAAGGACAGTGCGTAGGCGCCGCTGATCGGATCGCGGGCCTCGGCGGAGGCTCGGAGGGAGGCGTCGAAGAAGCGCTGGGCGACGCCGGGCTTGCCCTGGTCGAACGCACTCCATGCCACTTGGCGGGCCGCCTCGGACGCCGTCGAGTGCAAGTGGTCGACGGTTGGCCCGTCGTAGCGTCCCGTCTTGATCAGCCGCACGATCAAGGACAGTTCGCCGCGGGCGAGTTGGCATACCTCGCCGCTGCCGAGCTCGTCGTCGAGGTGCCTCAAGTGATCGAGACGAGCGTCCACATGGGTCAACAAGGCCGGGCCGTCCGGCAGGGGCGCTGGCTTGCGGGCCGTCCGATTCGGTTCCAGGGCTTGGGACCAGCTGCTTGCCGAAACGGAGAGTGCCGCCCCGGCCGAGAGGAAACTCCTGCGATCCACGCTGCTTCCGTTCAGCAGTTCCATGAGAACCCTGAGACTCCCTGGCCGGTCCCAAGGAGCATCCTTGCCGATCGTCGAGCCGGGTGCTTGCAGCGTCGCGGCGAAGGCGCCGCCGGTCCGCAGCACCCTGTCGTAGGCAGCGGCGACGGCGACCGTCACGGATCGGTTTCCATTTTCCACATTGCGCAGGTACGCCTCGCCGAACCCTGCCTGGCGAGCGAGTTTCGCCCAGGTCATACCGGATGACCTGCGGGCCTTCCGCATATCGTCGCGGAGTTGATCGGACATCGGGGACCAGCCTCTGCCGCTTGGGATCGGTGCTGGATCGGGCCACACCATTGTTCCCTGTCCGGTGGCGGTGTGTGCTCGTCTCAGGACATAAAGCGAGGGCCTTCGCCGCTCAATCCGCCGGCGGCACGTGTGCGGTCGATCCCGAGTCCTTCACCGGGCGCCGTGGAAGTCTGCGTCCGGGGATGCTCAACCTCGCGGCGGCGCCAGGCCGCCCGCCGCACGTTCCGGTCAAGGTTTTCCTTCGAACGATCAGGAGCACACATGAGCGCTCGAACCAGCGCGCCGACGGTCGAACCGTGCCAGGGCGACGCCAACGACGCCGACGACGATCCGTTCCAGCTCGACATCACCATTATCGAGAACACACCGGCGACCGAGACGGTGTTGATGTGCAGCACGGGCGACAACTGCGGGAGTTCCTGCCCGAGCGCCTGTACCACCTCATAACGCAAGCCGGCCGGGCGCGGGCCGGGCGGAGCTATCCGCTCGGCCCGCGTGCCCCTCGTCCACGAACGGAGTGCGGGTTATGACGCGCGTACGACACAGCCTGTACGGGGGCTGCGGTGAAGGGATGTTGCGGGCCGCGGTGAACCTCACCGGGCCGGTCACGCCGCCTTGGCCGGGGTCCGCAGCTTCACCGGCGGATTGGCGTTCGTGGCTGACCACGGTATGGGCCGACGACTCCTTCCGGCGGGCCGTGTCCGAGGCCGGCCCCGGTCTCGAGTGCCAAGTTCGGGCGATCCTCGATGGGCGAACCACGAAGGTACGTCGGGCGGCGCTGGCCACCGCCCGGTACGCAATCAGGTACACGCACCGCTCCACCCCGTTCGGCCTGTTCGCCGGCGTGGCCCCGATCGAGTTCGGCGACGTGGCACAGGCACGCTTCGGCGACCGGCACCGGATTGTCACCCGGCCGGACCCCGTGGCATTGGATGCCGCGATCAGCGCCTGGGAAGCCGACGACGCGCGGATGGCCGACCTCGACGTGTGCGCCAACAACCTGGCACGAGTGCGGAACGGCCGCGTACTCATCCCGTCCGAAGGCGCCTCGGAGTTCTCACTCGCGATGACACCTGCGGTCGCGCTGGTCCTCGACGCGGCTCGGTCGCCGATCCGGTACTCGGCACTGGTAGGCAAGCTGGCCGCCGAATTCCCGGACACCACGGAGTGCGAACGCACCGGGCTGCTCGGACAACTCCTGCGGGTGCGGCTGTTGCGGTCGTCGCTGCGCGCACCCGCCACCGTCGTCGACCCCACCAACACCCTGCCGCCCGACCTGCGCCGGAGCGCCCGCGCCCGCACGACGGCACCGGACGTGCGATTGGACGCCACAGTTCGGCTGCCGACGACGGTGGAGACGGAAGCGGAAACCGCCGCGACCATCCTGACCAGGCTCGCCACGCACCCGACGGGCACCGAGGCGTGGCGCCGCTATGCCGAACGGTTCGCCGACCGTTTCGGCGAGAACGTCGAGGTTCCGCTGGAACTGGTGACGGATCCCGACCGGGGTCTGGGCTTACCCGAGGGCTTCGACCATGTCTCGGAGCCGCCCCGACCGATGACTCGGCGCGATCGGCTGCTTCTGGAACTTGCCGGCACCGCGGCCGTCGAGGGCAACAGGTCGGTCGTGCTCTGCGGCGCGATGATCGAAAGGCTGGAGGCGGCGGCGGGCCAGCGAACGCACACCCCTTCTCATCTCGAACTGTGCGTGCAGGTCCAGGCCGCCTCCACACGAGCCCTGGATCGTGGGGACTTCCGTCTTCGCGTGACCACCGTCTCCCGCGCGGCCGGGTCGATGACGGGCCGCTTCTGGCACCTGATCCCGCCCACCGGCTCGACGTATGCCTACCTGCCCACGGTCGAACCCGACGCGGAGTTGGCCCAGTTGTCGTTCCACGCCGCCCGCGTTCCGGCCGACCTGCTCACACGTGCCCCTCAGATCCTGCCTCGTCTAGTCAGCGTCGGGGAATTCCGGCCCCGGGAAAAGGGCGTGCTTTTCCCGTCCGATCTCGTCGTCGGTTTACGTGATGGCCGCCTCCATTTGGCCGAGGCCGCCACCGGTAAGCGCCTGGAACTGCTCGCGCCGACCGCGATCAACTTCCTGTGGAACAACTACACCCCACCCCTGGTCCGATTCCTGGCCGAGATCGGCCGCGCCGGAACCCCGCAGGTGACGTGGTTCGACTGGGGCGCCGCCTGGACCCTCCCGTTCACCCCCGCTCTGCACTACCGACGTTCCGTCCTCGCGCCCGCACGATGGAAATTGCCCGCCCGGAACCTGCCCGGCCCCACCGCGACACAGGACGAGTGGGCCGAGGCACTGCACGGCTGGATGCGCCGGTTCCGCGTGCCGGAGCGCGTGCTCTTGGTCCAGGACGACCAGCAGTTGCCGCTCGATCTGTGTCACGACATGCATCTGGACGTGCTACGCACCCACCTCGCCGCCGCTCCGACCGGCGTCGCCGTCCTGCACGACGCGCCGCCGCCGGATGCCGACGGCTGGCTCGGCGGACGCGCCCACAGCATCGTCGTTCCGCTCCGGGCGCGGCCATGAAGACGACGACCGCGCCCAGGACGCAGGACCTCTCCGAAGGCCCGCTGGGGATGGCGTTGCTGCACCTCGAACGCGCTGACCTCGCTTCCGCGCGACGCAGCCTGGCGCAGGCTGTCGCGGGTGGGGTCAGCGCCGGGGGCAACGCGTCGTTGTTCCACGGCGCCCCGGCGCTGGAGTTCGTACTCGGCCGCGCCGGGCGTGCCGACCGCCACGTGCAACGCGCCGTCGACCGCGTTGTCACCACCAGGCTGGCCGCGGCCCGTCGGAGGGAGGCCGGCGGGGCATTGCCGCATGTCGCGGAGTTCGATCTCATCCGGGGCCTGAGCGGGCTCGGCGCGCTGCTACTGACCCGCGACGGAGTCCCGTCGCTGCTGCGGGAGGTGCTGGCCTATCTGGTTTCCCTGTCGCAGCCGGTCCGCGTCGACGGTCGCGAGCTGCCCGGCTGGTGGTGCGACACCGGTCCCGGAGGCGAGGAGATGCGCGGCGGCCACGGCAACAACGGCGTCGCGCACGGCATCGCCGGCCCCTTGGCCGTGCTGTCCCTCGCCACCCGGCACGGCGTCCAAGTGACCGGGCAGCAGGACGCCATCGAAGTGTTTGCCCGTTGGCTGGACCGGTACGGCCACTGCTACTGGACCACCCGCGACCAACTGTCCCTTGACGAGCCGCCCGCGCCGGTCGCCGCTCGACCGTCGTGGTGCTACGGAGAACCCGGCATCGCCCGCACTCGGCAACTGGCCGCGATCGCCCTCGGCGACCAGACCGGCCGACGCGCCGCGGAGGACACCTTCGTCAGCGCACTGGGCGAGCCGCAACGCCTGGAACGGATCACCGATGCCTCGCTCTGTCACGGCTGGGCCGGCCTGTTGACCCTCGCCCGTGCCATCGCCGAAGACAGCCCTAATCCGGCCCGGTTCACGCCACTGATCGAAGACCTGTACAAGCACTTGGCCGCCGAAGCGGACGCGCTGTCCAGGCCCGGCTTCATGGAGGGCCGAGCCGGCGCGCGCCTGGCACTCGACGGCACGAACACCACCGGCTGGACCCGCGCCCTGCTGATCTCGTGACCCGCCCTCATTCGCCCGAGCCCTACGACCCAGGAGCGCCCAACGACCATGGACGTCGACGACGAGCACCTTCCGATCACCGCCGAGAACGGCTGGTGGCACGCCACCGTATCCTTCCCGGGAAACGCCGGAGCGAGCACGGACGCCGCCCGGGCACTGTCGTGCGCACTGCACGATCAGCGGTTCCACTTCCTGCGCAAGGACGGGGGAGTGAGGCTACGCACCGAGCAGTCCGCAGCCCAACTGCTGGACAAGCTCGCCACCGACAGGCTGATCGACGGCTGGATCGGCGGCGTGTACGAGCCGGAGATCGAAGCGTTCGGCGGCCCCGGCGGCATGGACATCGCGCACGACCTGTTCTGTGCGGACAGCCGTGCCGCGCTCGCCGAAAGCGGCGAACCGGGAGCCAGGGAACGCTGTGTTCTGTTGTTGTCCACGATGAATCGGGCGGCCGGCCTGGACCCGTTCGAGATCGGCGACGTCTGGGCCAAACTCGCGTCCCTACGGCCCCCGATCACCTCGCCCACCGGCCTCCCGCGCGAGCGGGCGATCACGGCCATGCGTCGCCTGATGCACGCCGACGCCGCCCGACGCCCGGACGTCGAGCCCGACTGGGCCGAACGCGTCGCCGCGTTCGAGGACGCCGGCCTCCGGCTGAGGCAACTGGCCGCCGATGGAAGGCTGACGCGGGGCCTGCGAGCCGTCCTCGCCCACCACGCGATCTTCACCCTCAACCGCGCCGGCGTATCCGTCGAGGAACAGGCGGCAACGGCCTGGCTGGGACGAAACGCCGCCTTCGCCGACGGGGATGAAGCCGACGTGTCCACCCGCCGGTACACCTCACCGACCCCTACCCTCACTCGGATGGAGAGCACCCTGACCCCCGCAACCGACCCCGCCGAGCTGCGCGAAGCGCTCGTCACCCGCCTCGTCGACAGCGGCCACCTGCGCACGCCCGCCGTCGTCGGCGCCTTCCGGGACACCGAACGGCACGAGTTCCTTCCCGGCGTCGACCCGCGGGCCGCGTACGTCGACGACGCCGTGCCGATCAAGCACGACGAGAGCGGCGAGATGATCTCCTGCATCTCCGCGCCCTCGATCGTCGCCACCCAGATCGAGCAACTCGGCGCCGAGCCCGGCCACAGGGTCCTGGAGGCCGGGGCCGCCACCGGCTACAACGCCCACCTGCTCGGACGACTCGTCGCTCCGGACGGTCATGTGTGGACCGTCGACGTCGACCAGGACCTCGTAGACCGCGCCCGAGACAACCTCGCCCGGGCCGGAGCCACGAACGTGAGCGTCGAACTGGCCGACGGCGCGGCCGGCCTGCCCGAGTACGGCCCCTTCGACCGCATCCAATTCACGGTCGGCGCGGGCGACGTCCCCGTGCGGATCCTCGACCAACTCGCCCCCGAGGGACGCCTGGTCCTGCCGATGCGCATCCGCGGCAGCATCTCCCGCAGCTTCGCCTTCGAACGCGACGAGAAGACCTGGAAGACCGTCTCATGCGAGATGGCGACGTTCGTGCCCCTGCGCAAAGGCGTGTGCGACGACGTCTACACCCTCGTGCCCATGGCCGGCGAGGGCAACGTGCGCCTGGAGACCTTCAGCGAACAGGACGTGGACCGCGACGCGATCCGCACTGTCCTGGACCAGCTGCCCGCCAAGGTCTACTCCGGCGTGAGGTTCCGCCAGGGCGACCCCTGGGAGTGGCTGTACCTGTATCTGGCGACCGTGCTGCCCAACGGCCTGTCCCGCATGCCCGGATCCCGCCCCGGCTTCACCCCGCACTTCGGATGGGGCTCCATGGCAGCCCTCGACGGCGACACCCTCGCCTACCTGACCGTGCGCGAAGGCGAGGACGAGCAGGGCAGGTACTGGGAGATCGGCGTCATCGGCCACGGCCCGCGCGCCGCGGCACTCGCCGACCACGTCGCCGGCGAGATCGGCGAATGGGACCGCGGCTGGGGCAACACCGCCGCCGCCCCCGGATTCCGCATGGCCATCGGCGACGCCCGCGACCAACTCACAATCGCCGAACCGCGCTTCGTCGTCGACAAGACCCACAGCCGCCTCGTCGTCGACTGGCCACGCAGGAGCTGAGCCGATGATCCCCGCGATAGCCGACCGCATCCCCCTGGTGCGCAGGCCCAAGGCACCCGGCCTACCCCTGGCCGAACGCATCGCCCACCTCACCGCGCTTGCCGTCCCGCCCGCCGACGCGGGCCACCGTGATCTGGTGGCCCGCGCGAGCGGAGTCCTCAATTACGCGGCACTGATCGCCTCTGACGTCGGCATGCCCGACCTGGCCGCGGAACTGTGCTGGAGACAACACCGCGTCTTCGCCGACGCCGGACACCTCACCGGGGACATCGCCGTGATGGCCCTCATGCCGATGGTGAACCTGGCCCGACTGTTGATCCGTGAAGGCGACGGCGACGCCGGGTACGAAGTCCTCGAACGGTTGTACCGCGCCGGCCAGCAGCGCGGAAGTGCCGAGATCCGCGACCGCCGAGTCGACCTGTCGGTCCTGACCGGCACGGACGCGGACCACCGGAAGATCTGCGAGGAACTGTGGGTGAGCGTGCTGATCGACGGCGCCAGAGCCCTGGCACGGACCGGCCGCTGGACCGAGGCCGCCGAGACCATGACCGCGCACCGAGGCGTCGGCAACCGACTGCTCGACGGACGCCAGATCGCGATCATGTCACTGATGGAACGCGGCCTCGACCGGCAGGCCCGCGCCATGATCGACACCAGCATCCCCGCAGAACCGTGGGAGAACGCCATCGCCGCCCTCCTCCGCGCCCACTGCCGGCCCCGGCGACACGACCGCGACATCGTCCTGCGGGAGACACTTCCGGCGCTCATCCCACCCGACCCGACAACCGCCGTGTTCCAAGCTCGGGTTGGGCTTGCCGCGCTCGACCTGGGGCACGAGGAGAGCGACGCCACCACCCAGGTGCGAAGCGCTCTCGCCGGCGTGGCCGCCCTCGATGCGTACGCCGCTCGGGACGTGCTGAACCACGGCCCGACGCGCTCCCGGCTGGCCAGTAGGGAAATACGGAAACTCCAAGCCGTACTCGGTGTCTCCGGACTCGGTATTGGAAGCCTGTCCGCAGCCCACATGCAGCCGCTGACCGCAGCTGTGTGCAATGCCGAAGCGGCGCTCCGCAGGCAGCTGTGGCCCGGCTAGGGGCCGCTCGTATACATGACGGGGTCGTCCCCGAGGCCGGTGTCGGGACCCCTGCCGACCTGACCTCACCGTATCTGTCAGTAGGGGAACCTACACTCCGGGTGATGAAGCTCGATCTGGCTCTTCCCCCTCCTCTTGCTGTTCGTCCCCACCCGGCACTTGCCGGCGGCGCGATTGCACTCCTGGTCAACGGGTTCCGCCGGCGGTCAGGAGCGCCTCGATGAGCGGCGAGGAAGGCGCGGCGGTACCTCGGTGGTGCGGCGAGGCCGGTACGCGGGGGGTCCTGAATGTCGTCGGTGTCCACCTCTATGTGGAGGATGCCCGGGGGCGGGTCCTGCTCGGGTTGCGGCACCCCGATTCCCTCTATGCGCCGTCGACCCACCACTTCCTGGCCGGGCACTGCGAGCAGGAATCCGCCGTTGCCTGTCTCGTGCGCGAAGCCCGAGAGGAGGCCGGACTGGTGATCCACTCCGGTGACGTCGAGTTCGCCCACGCCGTCCACCTCGTGGACTCGCCGGGAACCCGGCCGCGCATGCAGATGATCTTCCGGGCTCGACGTTGGACCGGCACCCCCGAGGTCCTCGAACCCGACAAGTGCCTCGGCTGGAGCTGGTGGCACCCCCACGACCTGCCGGACCCGACCGTCGCCTACACCCGCGCCGCGATCCAGGCCATCCAAACCGGCCGCCTCTACACGGAGTTGGGGTGGACATGACATCAGGCACACGGACCCACCGCGCGGAAAGGTCCACTACCGTGAGCGAGTACGCACCCGCGACGGTCGCCACCGTTCCTGCGGCGCCCGGTGACCACCGGCGGCGCGGCGCACGCCACCTCCGGCACGAATCCCTCGCCGCGCGGGAGTCGATCGCAGACTCGGACATCCGTGCATCCGGAAGTGGCAATTGACTGCGCCGGAGCGGCACACGGAGCCTGTGGACGTCCACCTGGTCCTGCGCCGCGAAAGTGCTGACGGATCACAGGTGTTGCTGTCGCGGCGAGCGGGCGCGGTGTACGCGGCGGGCCTGTGGCATCTGCCGTCGGGCCACCTGGACGGGCCGCACGAGGACGTCGTCGACGCGCTCGTTCGCGAGACGGCGGAGGAGACCGGCGTACTCGTGGACCCGGGCGACGTCCGCGCCGCCGTCACCGTGCACCACCGCAGCCCCACCGGGGGTGCCCGGGTCGGATTCTTCTTCGAGGTCCGCCGCTGGCGCAATGCACCGAAGGTCATGGAACCGGACGTGTGCGACGCGATGGAGTGGTACCGGCTCGATGCACTGCCCGCACCGATGGTGGCCTACTGCCGGGCCGGGCTCGATGCCTACTGCGCCGGCGCCCGGTTTGCCGTGCACTTCCAACACTGTGGCGATGCGATCGCGTACGACCACACGAGGGACCGGCTGCGCATGATCCCCGCCGTCGGTGAAGCCCGCTCGGCACCGCCCGAGACGACCGACCGGGCCGCCGAACGTCCGATCGATGAGGGAGCCGGAACGTGACGGAAACCGCTGACGAACTGCGCAAGCAGGAAGGCGACGCGAGGAAGTCGGACGCCCCCGCCCCGGCCGAGGAGGGTCTGACCTACGACCACCCGGGCGGCGACAGCCTGGAGTTGGCCGAGTTGCTCACCGGCCGCAGCATGGCCCGCCGCCTTCCCTCGTTGGTCCGTCGTACCTTCGCCCTGGCGTGGGAGGTCGACCGCAGGGCGGTCGTGTGGCTGCTCGGCTGCCAGATCGTGTCCGGAGTATCCGCGGCGCTTGGGTTGTTCGCGACCACGGCCGCGTTCTCGGTGCTCATCGAGACGGCGCATGAATCCGGCCGGGTGGGCGCTGCGGTTCCGGCGGTGTCGGTGTTGGCCGCCACCGCCGGTCTGCGGGCGTTGCTGGGCATTGTCATCCAGGCCCTGTCGAATCGGCTCTCGCCCCGGATCTGCCGCGAGGCGGAGTACCGGATGCTGGAGGCGGCGACCAATGCCGAACAGGCCGCCTACGACCACCCCGGCTTCAACGACAGATACGACGCGGCCGAGCGGGGCGTGGACGTCAGCCGCGACATGATCGGGCAGTCCCAGAACTACGTGTCCTCCCTGGCCACGTTCGTTGCCGCGGGCGTGGTGCTCGCCACGCTGTATCCACTGCTGTTGCCCCTGCTGTTGCTGGCGGCGGTGCCCCAGGCGATCGCCTCGATCCGGGGCGAGCGCGTGACGTACCTGGCGGTCGTGGCCACGCACAAGGACCGCCGGGTGATGTCGATGCTGCGGTGGCACCTGATCGCCAAGGAACAGGCGGACCAGGTCCGCACCGACACCCTGGCCCCCTACCTCCTGAACAAGTACCGAGCCAGTGCCGTGCGGGTGGAGGACACCAACAACAGAGCTGCCTGGGACCGCGCGAAGATCTCCGTCGTGGGCGCTCTCGCCACCGGTGCGGCGTCCGCCGTGGTCTGGGGTGCGGTGCTGCTGTTGCTCGGTACCGGCCGCATCTCCGCGGCTTCCGCCGGAACGGCGATCTTCGCACTGCGATCGGCGAGCACGGGTCTGCAGGGGCTGGTCGGCTACGGCCGCGATCTGCTGCGGACCGGCCTGTACCTCGACGACTGGGAGCGCTTCGTCACCGAAGCCGCAGGACAACGCCTGGACCGCGGCGACATCGTCCCCGACCGACCGCGGCACATCGCCCTGCGCGACGTCGTCTTCCGCTACCCCGAAGCCGACCGGGACACCCTGCGCGGCGTCGACTTCGACGTCCGCCAAGGCGAGATCGTGGCCGTCGTCGGCGAGAACGGATCCGGGAAGTCGACCCTGATGAAACTGCTGTCGGGACTCAACCTGCCCACCACCGGCACCGTCACGTGGGACGGAGTCAGCGTCACCGATCTGAACTCGCAGGCGATGTGGCGGCAAACGTCGGTGGTTCCCCAGGACTTCGCCCGCTGGCCGATGACCGCGCGCGAGAACATCACCCTGGGCCAACCACGCGCGGCCGGGGATCGCGCGGTGCACCGCGCGGCACGGGCCAGCGGAGCCGACGACGTGATCAGGACACTGCGGTCGGGACTGGACACCCTGCTCGCCCGGGAGTGGTGGGGCGGGGTGGCCCTGTCTCCCGGACAATGGCAGCGCATCGCCGTCGCCCGGGCCGCGCACCGCGATGCGGGTCTGCTGGTCATGGACGAGCCCACCTCGGACCTCGACCCCAGGGCCGAGCACCGCATCTTCACCGGCCTGCGCGACCTCGCCGGCAACCGCGCGGTCGTCTTGGTCACGCACAACCTGGCAAACACCTCGATCGCCGACCGAATCGTCGTCCTGGACAAGGGACGCGTCGTGCAATCGGGAACATTCCACGAGTTGATCAACCGACCCGGCCTGATGCGAGATTTGTGGCACCTTCAACAGGACCGTGCCGCCTACCGCCCTGGAGAAGACACATGACCGACTCGTACTAATGCTGGATCCTCGACACTGCCGAATCCGGCATGGTCGGGCAACGGGATTCGGCGTGCTGTGCCTTGGGTGTCCGGGATGTGGGTCAAGCTAGGGAAGTGGCGGCTGACCCCAATAGCCGTGGGGTCAGCCGCCTGCATCTGTTTGCGTCAGTGCTTGGGCTTGATGGCCGCAGTGAAGGCCGTCCAGGCTTGACGGTCGAACGTGTGGACCGGACTTGACGCCGTCTTGCTGTCCCTGACCAGGACTCCAGGTGCGTCGATGGCGGTCTCGACGCACTGACCGCCGTCGCTGTACGACGAGGTCCTCCACGTCAGCGGGCTACTGTGCTGCGACATGTGCATCTCCTGAGCTAGGTGTCGTCCCACCATCATGGGACCGGTTGCGGGCACGTCGGTACGCGGGGCAACCGATCCTTCGCCCGTGAGAGCGTGGATCAAGGAAGCGCGGATGGAAGTGCGCGGTTCGACTCGGCCTACTCGGCGTGGGACTCCAGCAGGCTTCGCAGGAAGTCCACGCTTTCCTCCGGGTCGAGTGCCAGGGCCTCGATGGACGTGAAGGCGTCGGCGAAGCCCGACACCTGCTCGGGTTTGCTGAAGTAGTTGTTGCCGGTGAGGCTTTCGGTATAGACGACGTCCGGCATCTCCGTCTCGCTCGGCAGCTTGAGCCACAGGAAACCGTTGGTCAGCCCGCGATGAGCACCGGCCTCGAACGTGACCAGGCGGATCGTGATGTTGGGCAGCGCGCCGAGTTCGATCAAGTGTGTGATCTGGTCACGCATGATCGCGCGGCTACCGATCACGTGGCGCAGAGCACCTTCGTCGATGAGCGCCACGAGCCTGGGCGGAGACTCCCGCCGCAGCAACTCCTGTCGTCGTAGACGCAATCGGACCCGGCCCTCCACCAGCGACTGATCCGTGGTGTGAACCCTGATGATCTCCCGTGCGTACTCCTCGGTCTGGAGCATCCCGAACAACATCCCGCCGCTCACGGTGCGCAGTTCCTCGGCGGCCGTCTCGACAGCGAACAACTGGCCGAGACCGCGCGGGACGACACTGGCCTCGTCCTGCCACCAGTCCGGCAACTTCGCCTTCTCCATGAGCGCGAGAGTGTCTTCGACCTCCTGGTGAGATCTGCCGTAGAGGCGCAGGAGTTCGGCGACCTCGATGCGTTTGAGCGGCCACTGCCGACCCGTTTCGTACCGCGAGATCTTCGGCGTCGAGCCGTCGATCGCCTGGGCGGCTGCTTTCGCTGAAACCCCGGCATCAACGCGGTACTTACGCATGCGGCGGCCGAGTTGAACGCTGGCCACCGTCGGCTCCGGTCGGTTCTCCACCAACACGCCTCCTCGACTGAACGTCACATGCCCGGCGACATCTTGCCGCACGCGACGACGTTGCGACGTCTCACCCTGACCTGGGATCGGTTGAATCGTCGCATGGAATCACTCGTCACACTGAAATTTCAGAGATGGGTGTTGCCGGCAGAACATTCCCTTGTATCTTGAGGTCACCTTCGAGCCACTGATCGTGATCAGGCACGGAGAGCGGTTCCAGGCGAGTAAGCCCCTGCCGCAAGGGAGTTCGGCATGAAGTCATCTCCAACCCCGCACCTCGACCTGCTTCGGGACACGGTCGTCACGGCGATCGCCCGCGCCCACGTCGTCGCCGTGTGCGCGACCTTGGGCATCGACCGCTTCACCAAGGCCCACGCCGATTGGCTGGATGACGTCCTCGTGGTGGTTTGCGAGTTGGTCACCAACGCCCTGAAGCACACCACCGGCGCGATGGCCGTCCACTGGTGGTCCGACGAACACGTGGTGACCTTCGCCGTTACCGACACGAGGTTCGTACAACTCGTGTGGGCGCGCGAGAACGACGCCGTGCCCGCAGACGAGGAGTCCGGGAGGGGCTTGGGGATTGTGGCCACTCTCGCGGACCGCTTGGAGTACGGGCCCATTCACGAAGGGGCCGGCGGCAAGTGGGTCGCGGCCAGCTTCACGTTGCCCAACGTTCCCTTCCGGACCCGTCGGAAGGCAATGGGGAAGCAACCGTCATGGCACAGCCGGCGCGCACCTGGGCCCGGTGATCCGCTCGACGGCCCCGACCCAACCGACAGTCGTCCGGACTCGTTCCGCACAACCCCAGCGGAGACTGTCCGTTCACAACGCCGCAGCAGGGGCACTCGCAACTTGAGAGGGTTTCGTGAAGACGTTCTTCGATGCCGATCCGAGCCCGCGGCGCGTCTTCACCGCCTACCCGCGGTTCACCGTCGGTAGCGTGGTCGTCGTGCGGTGGGTGTTGCTCACCCAGGGCCGATGGCGTTTCAGGGAGCGGTTGGAACTCGATGCCGCAGGGGCCGTCGAGGCTCTTGCGCATTGCGAGCGGACGAACAACCACGACGCGGCGGTTGCGCTCTTCGCGGCGGTGTCCCGTCTTCCCGGTCTGACCCCGAAGGTGCTGGATGCACGCATCAGTTCCGTGCTCGGTGAGGACCACACCGAGTTCTCCCGCGCGGATGTAGGCGTGATCCGTTTCGTGCACTGAGCCCTTCTTTCCGGCGACATCCACCGGACCATGCCTTGTCTCCCGGCGCAGGTCGATGACCCTTTCATCCCTGTGTCGGGTTGGCCGCCCTCCCCACCCTCCAGGGGCGGCCGGTCGGACGTGAACGACCTGACCGTTCACGTCCGACCTCGAAAATCTTCCCTCACCCCGATCCCCTCCTGCGGGAGCCGGGTTCGGAGCCGCCCCGACGAGGGTCCCCAGCACTCCGACGGCGGGTGGCGGGCGCCTCGACGAAGCGTCGCCCGCCACCCGTACCGCCCCGTGATCACCACTCGCCTCGGAGATCTTCGATGAGACACCGTCGTTCCCGCTTCGGGGACGTGCTTACGCGCAGGGGCCCTATCCCGGTCGAGTCCGACGACCCGTATGCCCGAACTGCCCGCCTGACGCACGCTGTCGCCCGCAACCACCGATTCGTTGACGGCCGGTGTGCACCCTGCATGGTGGCGTGGCCGTGCACGCCCGCGGCCAATGCCCTGGCCGTGATCTCCCATTTCGGCTTCGGACCGTTGGACGACACCCCTCGGGTCTGGTGGCCCGCGTCGCCGGACGCACCCGAGCGGGTCTGGACCCTACCGTTGACGCTCTGGCAGACCTTGTGGGCGGACCTCGACACCGCCCTCGACATCCAGACCGACGCCTGGAGCCTGGCCCGGACACCGGCAGCGCGCCGACGGGCGGTTGCCGAGGCGGCCGTCGACGTCGTCCACCGGTCCGCCGCAGCCCGCATCGCGCTCGCTGTGATCCGCCTCGGCCCCGACGACGCGCCGACCGGCGCCGGCGTGTGGCTGCTGCCCGACACCGAACTCCCTTCGTCGGCACGCACACGCGACTGGCTGCGAAGCCTGCGCAGGGCATGGGACAGCGGCGCGCCCGTCGCGGGTGATCCACCACGCCTGCCGTTGGTGGGCGAGGAGCCGACAGCGCGTCGCCTGACCGCACCGGTGTGGTGCCGGCAGGTGTCCGAGGACTGCGGATGAGTGGCATGAGCGTGCGCCTGCACGACGCCTGGCGGCTGCGGTTCGTCATCGGTTGCGGATCGCGCGAGCGGACCGTCACCGCCGGGCAGGCGATCGCTTCGATCCGCGCGTTCTACCTCGGCTGGCCTCGGCATCTGCACCTCGTACCCGCGGTCCGTCGGCCCGGCCGGTCGGGAGCGCTCCTTCAGCTCTGGCAGCAGGGCAGCGAACGACGCCTGCCGTGGCGCGACTTCGACCCGGGGGTTCGGCTCGCGCCCGGCGTGCCACCCCACCGCCCGAGCCCCGTGGGCCGCGACTGGTTCGAGGACAAGCCGACCGGCACACCCGACACCTCGGGCGCGGCTCCCATCCCCTTCACCACTCCGAAACGGTAGACATGCACGCGCCTTCCCCTCCCGTCGCACTCGACCTGGACCGGCCGCACCCGGCCCGGGTGAACAACAGCCTCGCGGGCGGTCACAGCAACTTCGCCGCCGACCGAGCCTTGGCCGACGCCGCGCTCACCGTGTATCCGCAGCTGTGGAGGACGGTGGCGGACGCAACGCTGTTCACGCGGCGCGCGATCGACCACCTGGCACGCAGCGGAACGCGCCAGTTCGTCGACCTCGCGCAAGGCGTCCCGATCGAAGGCCACACCGTCCACCAGGTCGCCCACGCGGTCGACGCGGACTGCCGGATCGTCTACGTCGAGGACGACCCGGTCGTCCACGCCCTCCCAAGCGCCCTGACGAACGACCCGACCGGCCGCGTCGCCTGCGTCCGCGCATGGCCCCTGCAGCCGGAGACCGTCTGGGAGCACCCGAGGATCCGCGCGATGCTCGACCTCACCGAGCCCGTCGCCGTCGTCGTCGGCGGCCTTCTCCAACACCTCCCGTACGGGCACGGGCCGCGCGGCGTCCTCCACCGCCTCACCGCGGACCTCCCGGCCGGCAGCCACATCCTCACCACCCACCTGACCGGGGACACCGACCCCCGCTCGCGCGCCACCGCAATTGCCCGCGTGTACGACTCCCACGGCATCCACCTGCGTGTGCGAACCCGTCGCGAAATCCTCGCGCTTCTCCCGGGAACACCGCTGCCTCCGGGTCTCGTACCGGCCGCCCGATGGCGCACGCCCCTCACAAACACCCCGGCCGCGGCGGCCGTGACCTGCCACGCGGTCGTGAGCGAACTCGCCGCACCCGCACCGCTGCAACGCACCGGCACCTGAGCCGGACCACCACAACCGGGCGACCCACGCCGCCCCCATCTCTCACCCCGATCGGAGTCCACGTGCACACCACCGCAGTCGAGTTACCCCCGGGCGTCCTCCACGCCCTGCGGGCCGTTGTCGGTCCCACCCCCACCGCCACGCGGATCACGGCACCCGCCGCGCGTATCCCGGTGTGGCGTATCGCCGGCGGACACACGATCCTGGCGCTCAAATGCGGTTTCGGCCGGGACGTCGACCGCGAGGCCACCGTCCTCGACGCCCTGCACGCCGTCGACCTTGTCCCCGAACGCCCCCTACGCGGCTCACACACCGTCGGCACCTGGTTCGCCACGCCCTGGTACCAGGGCGCCACCACGGACCAACACTGGGCACCCCTGCGCGAGCGAGCCCCCGAACGCCAGATCACGCGCGTACGAGCCCTGGAGCGTGCGGTCGAACTGGCCGCCGCCGTCGCCGCCGTGCACGCGAAAGGCTGGACCCACGGCGACCTCCACCCCGCGCACTGCATCCACACTCCCACCGGCGTCCGCCTGATCGACTACGCCTGCGCCCGCGGACCGCGCGGCGCCATTCCCGACAACCTCGTCACCCCCCGCCCGAACGGCCGCATCGACTGCGCCGCCCCCGAAATCGCCACCATGATGGTCAACCGCCGCCGACCCGTCGCCACCCCCGCAGCCGACGTCTACGCCCTCGCCGCATCGCTGCGCCTGTGCTGGACGGGCGAGCCGGCCGTCGCCGTGCGCCGAGGCTACGGCGGCCGACCGCTGTCCCCGGAACAACGCTGGAAAGCGATCGCCGACGGAGCACCCTTGTCCCGAGTGCCCGGCGATCTCGCCTGGACGGCACTCGACGACATACTCACGCCGGCGCTGAGCCGCGCGCCGATGGACCGGCCCACCGCCACCGAGCTGCATACACAACTCGCGGACCTGCACCGGGCCGCCGCCAGGGTGGCCCACCGCCGCGCCGACACCGTTGCTCCGGCGGAGACGACCCGGTGACGATCGAACCGGACGCCCGCTCCCTCTACCTCCGCAACGGCTACGCCCACCTGGGCCGCCTCCCGGACCGCACGATCATCGACGACCTCACCGCCGAGGCCGCGCGCCTGTACGAGCAACCACCCACGCGACGCGAACTGCTGATCCACCCGGGCGAGATCGCACTGAACATGCACCGGCTGCTCGCCGTCGAGCAACGGTCCGAGGTGATCGCGCGAACCCTGGCAGACCCGGTTCTCATCGACACGGCGGCCGTCTTCCTCGGCCACGGCCTGGCGGCGCCGGCCGGCGCCACGCTGCTCTGCGCACCGCCGCGCAGCCCGTCACCGCGCCCCGCCCGGCTGCCCCGCCCCGACCAGGAGCACCACCGCCCGAGCAGCGGCGAAGACCTGGTGCACCTGTGGCTTCCTCTGCCGTCGGAGCAGGTCCTGCGGGTGGCCTTCCTCAGCCACACCGACGCACCATCCCTCGGGCCGTGGGCACGTTGGCGGGCTCGGCGTCGGCGGGCGGTCGGGTGCGGCATGTGCGCCGGGCCGGTGACGGCTTTGCCCTGCACCCGCACCTACGGGTCGCCATGGCCGACAACCCGGGTCCCGACCTGCGTTTCGCAGCCGTCCTCACCTACCGCAGACAATCCGAGCACCCGTACGTCGCGACGACAGAAGCGCATCGGTAGCCGACTCCCGAGTCGACCACCGGCAAAGCCACTGCCGAACCGAGCCGGCCGCCGGGAACACCGCGTGCGCCGACGGCTCACCGCATTACCCACATCCGGCACCCGATATCCAGCCGACCTGGAGCCTTCCTTGGCCCTGAGAGCACCTCGCCACGAGGATCCCGATCGCTCCGCCGCCCACGCACCGGGCCCCGCCTCCGCGCGGCACGCGAACACCGCGGGGAGGACATCATGATCACTGAACGGCCCTACCCGCGAGCGGCGTTGGTCAGTGCACGCCTCGACGTCCTGGAGCTGATGCGCGATGCATGCGCCGGGGCCGGCGTGCAACCGGTCCTCGTCGTCGTGCCCCCGGTGATCTGGCACCACCGCACCCGCGAGCAGGACCCCGCCGCCCGACTGGCCCGCGTCCGCGCCGTCACGCCCCCGGAAATCGGCGTCGTCGGCCGGCCCGCGACCGAACTCCCTGACGTGTTCGCCTATTCGGCGTCGACGTGCTGGTGGTCTGCGAGTACCCCACTGTCCTGCCGCGGGTCGTCCTCGACGCCGTCCCCGGAGGTGCCATCGGCTGCCATCCCGCGCTGCTTCCCCGATGGCAGGGACCCTCGCCGATCGCCTGGGCTCTGCGGATGGGCGATCCGGTCATCGGACTCAGCGTTCACCGGATGACCGGCGACGCCTACGACGACGGCCCCGTTCTCGCACAGGACAGCATTCCGGCGCCCGACGAGTTCGACCCCGCCGCGCTCCGCGCGCACCTCACCCGCAAACTCCTGCGCGGTGTCCTGCCGAAGGCCCTGACCGCGCTCGTGCACTGCGAACCGGGCGCCCCCCAGGATGCGGACGTCGCGACCTGAGCCGGGTTCATGAACCCCTCCGACCGCTACCTCGACACCACGCGACCGGCCTCGACGCTCCACGACCTCACCCGCGCGCTGCGCTATCTCGGGTGGACACCCCACGTACACATCGACGGTGCCTGGCACACCATCACCCGCACCAGCCCGACGCCAACCTCTGCATGCACCCTTCGCGTTCAGTGCGGAGACGGTGCACCGCTCTGGGTCGCCGACGCGACACCCATCCCCACCGCATCCCCACATGCCCATACCTGACCCACGCCTCACAGCCGCACCCGAACCCCGAACCCTGCCGCGGGCCCGGGCCCGTTCCCCGCCCGTTCCGCGCTACTCCGCGCAGTTCGTTCCTGCTCCACCCCCACGAAGGGACTTCCATGACCCCAGCGACACTCGACATCGTCAGCAGCAACTTCGAGAACTACGGCGGCGGCGATCCCGCGAAGTGGCTGAAGGCGCACCAGTTCTACGCCTCGCTGCGTCCGGCTGTGCTTCTTCAGCAGGAGGTGTGGACCGCCCTCGACAACGACGGCGAACTCGCCGGGGCGGCCGAGACGGTTCTCGCAATGACCGGATGGGTCGGCCGCGGGAGTTCGACCGCCCTGTACATCGACCCGCAAGTGTTCGAGTCCCCACGCGGCTGGGACGACCACGGATGGCAACTGGAGCCAACGGCAAGGGCCTTGTGTCTGCGAGACACCGGCGGAGAGACGCTGCCGATCGTCGCGGTATCGCATCACCTCACCTACTCCTCCGTCACCGCCCGAGCAGCGGAAGGAGAGAATCTGACCCGCTTCCTCGACAAGGCGTACACCACCGAAAGCGGAGCGACGGTCAAGCTCCCGGCGATCTTCGGTGGCGACCGCAACAGCTACCGAACCCCGGTCCCCGGCGGGCCGCCCCTGCCACCCGTCGAGACCTTCACCGACCGGGTCCACCAGACCCACCGTTCCCGCCCCGGCCCTGACGGCACCCGCATCCCCGACACCCACACCGACGACGTCATGCGCGCCGCCGGCGCCGAGGATGCAGCCCGCCACATCGCTCTTACCCAGGGACGCATGTCCGCGCTGGCCCCCACTGTCATCCCCAAACCGTCGCAAGGTCCTCCGACCGCCGTCGACGGCTTGTGGGTGTCCACGCTGCTCCTGCCCGCGCTGTGGGACGTCGAAGTCATCGACATGACCGGGCTCTCCGACCACCACGCCGTCCGCGCGAGGTTCGACCGCAAAGCCCTGGCGGACATCCTGCGCCGCGCCTCTGTGCCACACGCCGACAGCGAACGCTCGTCTGCCCAATCCCGGAGCGCGGCCCTGTGACCCCCGACGAGCCGATCCCGACCGGGATCGAGACTGCGTCCGACGCCCGCGTATTCGACTGGCTGGCCGGCGGCGCCGACCACTACCCGCCCGACGGCGCGACCGGCTCGGCCATTCTCGACGTCGCGCCCTCGGCCGGAGTTGTCGTACGCAACTCGCAGGCGTTCGCGCGTCGTGCCACCAGAATTCTCGTCCGTGACTGCGGGATCCGCCGCATTCTCGATCTCGGCTGCGGCGTCCCCACCCAGCCCTATATCCACACGGTGGCCCAGAGCACCCATTCCGGGACCCGGGTGGTCCACGTCGACAACGACGAACTGGTGCTTGGACAGGCGAGGATGCTCTTGGATCAGAACGAATACACGTCTGTCGTGGCCGCGGACATCGCCGACGTTGACGCCTTGATGCGTATCCCCGACATCGCCGATCTCCTCGTCGAGGGTCCGGTTGCCGTACTGGCAACGGCGGTTCTGAACTGCCTCCGAAGTCCGGCAACCTTCATGCGCGCCCTTGTCGGCCGCGTGCCGTCCGGCTCGTACGTGGTCGTGAGCGTGCTCGTCAGCGATCAGCCGGGTGTCCGCCGCGCGATTACCGACGCGATGCACGCCGGCACCAGGGGAGCCTGGGGTCGCGTTGCCACATCCGACGAAGCCGCCGCCTTGCTGGCGGGGCTTGAGGTGCTGCCACCCGGGGCGGGCGACGTCGCAGCGTGGAGGACTGACGACATCGGTCCCTATCGAACCGGCCACCAGGGGGAGTGGGAGGTCCACATGTACGGGGGCGTCGCTCGGGTGCGCTGACCCGCGTCGCCTGTCCAGCCTGCTGGCCCTCCGAATGGCCGAACGAACACAGGGGAACCGGAAGACCGAGAAGACCATGGGCCTGCCTTGCCGCAGACGCGGCAAGGCAGGCCGCGTTCGAAGCTCACAGCCCATTGGCATGTGATTCTCATCATCCAACAGTTTGGTGGACGCGATGATGATGATTCGTGCAGTCTGTGCCTCCGATGAAGGAGGTGTGGCGGAGTGGGCGAGAAGCCTGATCTGCCGGCTATGACGCTGGCGGCGAAGCTTGACCGCTTGTTCGATGTCGTGCGCAAACCCGACGGCGGTGCGTACAGCAACGGCGAGGTCGCGCGAGGGATCAAGGAGCAGGCAGGTCCCGATGGGCCGACGGTCTCCGCGAGCCTGGTGCAGCAGTTGCGAACCGGGGTGCAGACGAATCCGACGTTGAAGACCCTCGACGCGCTCGCGCGGTTCTTCAACGTCGAACCCGTCTACTTCTTCGACGACGAGGCGGCTGAACGCATCGCCGCCGAGCGGGACGCCTGGTCGCGGATGCGGGAGAACGACGTCCACAGGTTGGTGTTCCGCGCCGATGGTCTGTCGGCCGACAGTCTGCGAATGGTGAGCGCGGTGATCGAGCAGGCGCGTCGTCTCGAAGGGCTCAAGGGTGGTCCTCCGGACGCGGACGGTGCGTCGGCGGTGGAGCGTGGTTGAGACCCGCACCTGCATCCGCAGCAACGGCAACGGCAACGGCAACGGCTGCGACGACCGGCTCTCCCCGTCGTCCTGGGTACAACGGAGTACTGCGCGCATGGATCTCAAGCGCCTGCGGGACGCATCTCGCAAGCGGCTGGAACGCCTGGACATCGTCATCCCGGATCCGTTCGACGCGCAGCTGCTGTGCGAGAACATCTCCCGGGCGCGGGGCCGGGCCCTGCGGTTGATGCCGCTGCCGGAGGGGATGCCGGCCGGGATGCCTTGCGGGATGTGGGCGGCCACCGAGAAGGCGGACTGGGTTTGGTACGACGCCTCGACCAGCCCGGCGCACCAGCGGCACATCGTCGCGCACGAGCTGGCGCACGTGCTGTGTGACCACAACGGCGGTATGGACGCCCTCATGGCGGGGCGGCTGTCGCCGGACCTGGATCCGGCGACCATTCGGCGCATGATCGGGCGTACCTCGTACACCGACTTCCAGGAACTGGAGGCCGAGACGCTGGCCACGCTGCTCACGCTCCCGGCCGCTCCGTCCTCGCCCGAGCTGTCGGGTCGGGTGCTGTCGCGGTTGCACGCGAGTCTGACCGAGCCAGCACAGCGACTCCGCAGGCGATCATGATCCACGCGCTGGAACTGGTTGTGGTGGTGTTGGCCTGGGTCGTTGTGGTGTGGAGGCGTCCGACGTTGCGCACGTCGTTCCAGACCCAGCCGCTCTGGGGCGCCTTTGTGGCCCTGGCTGTCGCGCTTACGATCCGCATGCCTCGCGTTGCCGAGATCATCGAGAACGTCACCGGCGTGGCGCAGGTGAGCACGCTGCTCAAGCACATCGTCGGGGTCGTGGCGATGCTCCTGCTGGTCAACTGGATCACGGCCCTGCTGTCTCCCACCGAGGAGCCGCCGGCTTTCACCTCGCCCCGATACATCACGGCAGGGGTGATGATCTGCGCGCTGGTGGTGCTGTTCTTCCTCATCCCCGAACGGGACCACGGCGGGGACTACTTCATCACCGACCACGCCGGCGACGCGGTCGCGACCGCGTACCAGCTCGTGTTCGTCGCGAGCGCGGCGTTGGCGACCGGGGTCGGTACCTCGTTGGTCGGCAGAGCCGCGCGCCAGGCCCCGGTCGGTGGCTTGCGGCGGTCGTTGGCGACGCTGGCGCTGGGGAACCTGCTGGGTGTGGGCTACTGCGCGCTTCGGGCGACGTATCTGCTGGTCACGGCGTTCGATGGGGCCTGGCCCGGGGGAGACGGCGCCTTCGAGGCGGAGTCCAAGGTGGTCAAGCTGGGCGCGATCACGTTGATTCTCGCCGGGACGTCGTACTCAGCGTTCGCGCTCGCCCTGCGCCGGTGGAGGCAGTGGGTTGCGATGCGTCGACTGCGTGCCCTGTGGGCGGTGTTGACCGATGCGGTGCCGCATGTCGTCCTGCGCGACGAGAACGAGCCGCGTGAGCACAGCTTGGTGGAGTTGACCTATCGGCTCCACCGCAGGGGGATCGAGATCCGCGACGCTGCCCTGACCCTGCGCGATACCGCGCCGGCGGGGCTCTATCGCGACGCGGTGCTCGCGGTGGAGCGTGTGGGTGTGCCGGAGGCCGAGCGAGCGGTGGTGGCGGAAGCGTTCTGGCTCAAGCAGGTCCTGCTGTCGGTGGAACTGGGCCTGAGCGGACCGGGTGACCCCTCGTATTCGCCGCATCCGGCGGCGGAATCGGAGGCGGAGACGGCTTGGCTTGTGCGGGTGGCCCAGGCTTTCGGCTCGCCCGTGATGCGCCGAATTCACGAGGCGCTTCCGAAGGGCGCGGTATGAGTGCCTCGCGCCGCTCCTCGACGCCGGTCCGGCCGGGGGAGCGTTTCGCGCGGACGGTCACCGATGTGCTCGCGCCTCAGTACATCGTGGTCGGGCTGCTGTTGCTGGTCGGGGCGGTCACGGACGGATGGTCCGGGGTCGGCTGGGCGATGTGGGCGATCCTGTTCACCGCTGTTCTGCCGTTGGCCCTCGTCAAGGTCGGTATCCGGCGCGGCCGGTGGGCGGACCGGCATCTGAGCAGGCGGGCCCAGCGGATGCGGGTGATGCCCGTGGTCGTGGCCCTGGTGGCGGTCGGCTTGACGTCGATGGTGGTGCTGGGGGCTCCCCACGACATGGTGCTGCTGGTCGTGGTGATGGTGGTGACGCTGTCGGTGCTTACGGTCGTCACCAGCGTGTGGAAGATCAGCGTGCACACCACGGTGATGGCCGGAGCGATCACACAGACCGTGTACGCGCTGAGTGCGTGGTGGACGTTGGCTGCCGTGCTCGTCCCGCTCGTTGCCTGGTCGCGAGTGGTCCTTCGTGCCCACACCCGCGCGCAGGCCCTGGCCGGTGCGATGGTCGGGTTCGGCCTGGCCGCGGGTTGTTGGATTCTCGGCTGAACCGGCGAAGTTCGTCTGCCTACGGCAGCGGTGAGGCGTTCTCCCGACCGGGTGGACGCCTCACCGCGCCATTTTCGGAGGCACCCAAAATCGCCTCGACACATGCCTTCGTCCGGGGCCAGTGAAGTGCGTCCTCGATATCGGTGAGCCGCTTCGCCTCCGCGTCGAGACTCGGCTTCGGCGGCCGTGGGGGCGGCGCCACCACGCGCTGGGGAGTCTTGCCGCGGTGCAACGCGTCGGCCGTCAGGATCGTCCACGCTGCGACGGTCGCCAGTTCGAGGTCAGCATCCACGAGCCCGCGCGCCTCTAGATCCACCCGGAGGCGTTCGCACAGGTCCGGGTCGGCGTACCGGCGCAGGGCCAGCATGCCGTCGCGGATCTCGACGACCTGGCGGACCAGGCGCAGATGGGTGCTGCCCAGGCCCAGCAGGTCGGTGCGCGAGCGGGGAGGCGGGGGCAGAACGGCGTCGGGGATGGCGGGGACGACCAGGTCCCAGAGTGGGCGAAGGGTGCGCAGTCGCCGGTGAGCGATCCAGGTCCGATGGAGGGTGACCAAGCCCGGAACGGAGACGCCCGCGACGATGAGAAGGACCGACAAGGCGCCGAAGGGTTGGCTCAATCGGTTCGTGGTGAAGGCATCGGGGGCTGTGTGCCCGGTGGCGTAGACGGTGAGCGCGATCAAGCGCCCAAGCCCATAGCCGGGGGTCAGTGCGAAGGCGGCTGCGAGCAGGCGTGTTGCCCACCTGGTTGCGGGATCACGGGCGAGTCGGCTCTTGCGCCAGAACACCCAGGCTGCACATAGGCCGGTGGCGGCCAGGTACAGGGTGAACACCAACTCGTGGCGTGCTGCGGCCGGATCGTGGCCTTGGCCAGCGAAGAACTCGGCATTCGCCGAATCCGGCACGTGTAGGTACGTGAAGGTGAGGCATGCCAAGGTGGTGCCTTGCAGGATGCGCATGGTGCGCAGGGTTCGACGCGTGGGGGCGTCGACGGCGCGGAGGCGAAGTGCCCATTCGAGCCAGGCACCGGCCACCACGACAGCCAGCGAGTGCTTGAGTAGCACCGCCAGGTTCGGCATGTCGCTCGTGGCCGCGATCCAGTCGGAGACCGCGTCCAAGCGGACGGTCAGGCACAGGGCGAGCGCGAGCAGCCCGATGGGCATGCAGCGTTGCCAGGGCGGCCCCGTGAGCTTGGGAGCGTGCCACAGGGTCGCAGCCCAGATCACCACGATCGGGAGCAGATCGAAGATGTTCACCATCGGCTCCTGTCGCCGCGGGAGTGGTGACCGAGCATCGACGCGAAGCGATCCAGGAACGAGTCACCCGATGGGGGCGGCGGTTGGCACGGGGACGTTGCCCGCGCGTAGATCATCGTCGCGAGCATTTCGGCCTCGTTCTCCTGAGCGGGAGCGAACCCATGTCGACCCCTCAGCCCGGAGTCCTGCACATTCGGGGTGTCCGAGAGCGGCGCAGTGTGACCCCAGATCAGATGGGCCAACTCGTGCAGGATGACCAGCTCGAAGTGCACGTCTGTTAGGCCCGGATCGTGGAGGATCCAGTCGGTCGTCTCCAGCGGAACGGTCAGCGCGTGGACGAACCCGCTGAGATCGGGATCCGTGGCCGCCGCGATCCCTATCTCGCGTCCGCGCAGTTCCTCGACCGTGTGGCGGAAAACGTCCAGGTCGAAGGGGCGGGGGATCGCGATCCCTTCCAGCCGCCGCTCGCAGGCAGCGAGCAGTGGTCGCAAGTCGTCCACGTGTGGTCCCTCAAGGCTCCGACGGTCGGGAGTGCGACCTCGTGCTCGCGGCGAAACCGGTGACCCGCGCGACTCCCTTGAGGATGCTAGGACAGGATTTCGGCGGATTAATAATCAGATCCGACATATGTGATCAGGGGCACGCCGGATCGACAACACTGCCGCCTCGGCGTGAACAGCGGGTGCGTGAACCCTGTCGCGGCGTCCAGCGCGGGGAAGCGCTTACTCGACCGGTCCGGGATCTTCTTCCGGCTGGGGGAGCCCTTCCAGCAACCGCACGCGGTCGAGCATCGCCGTGACGGCGGCCTGGCTCTCCGGCGAAAGCCCGTTCGCACGTAGGGCAATCGAACGCACTCCGGCATCACGCACGGCCGCGAGCATCGCGAGCTGGGCGTCGGTCCGCTCGGCCACCGCGTCGTCGTAGAAGTAGGTCACGGAGACGCCGAAAAACTTCGCCACCGCGTTCAGCCGACTGTGCGTGGGGTCGTCCCTGCGCCCGGTCCGGAGCTGCCACATGTAGGTGGCGCCGATGACCGTCTCCCCGGCCGCCTCGTTGATCAGCTCCACGGCCTCGGCCGTCGAGTACGGGCCGCGGTCGGGCGGATGCACGGTCGCGAACAGGTGCTCCAGGCGCTGCGCGAGCATGCCCGGTTCGGGTGCTGCTTCGTCCACTTTGTCAGCCATTGCGTCACCTCCCTGTCGGACCGTGTGATCCCACTCTGCCCGATCTGCCAGTGCGGAGGCAAATGGCCTCGGTGAAGATCACCTCTTCGCGGTGGCTGATTTTCGTGATCTACTACGGAGAGCCCACGGTGACCCGACGGGGAGTCATCCACCGTGTAGTCAGGCTGTTGCAGCCGGTGGACCGAGGGCTACGAACAAAGGGTGGACTTGGTCGCCGACCCAGTGCCATCGTGTCCGTCCGACGCCGCCCTGCGGCCCACGCGAGGAGCACGCGATCCCAATGACCTAGACCACCGCCGCCGCCACGCGCGCGGTGAGAGCACAACGGCGCCCAGGGGCGGGAACCCCCGGACGCCGTGCTCGAACCCCGCGAAGAGGCTCGGATACTCCATAACCGAAGCGACCGGCCCAACTGTCGAAGGCCGTGCCGGTGGCTTCACTTACGATTCGGGGATTCTCGCATGACCGACATCGTGCGTACAGACCTGCCCGCGCACAACGCCGCCGAGCAGGTCCACGCCACGCCGCCCAACCCCTGCCCCCAACGCTGCGCCTGCGACCGCGCCGTCCACCACGACCTCGCCCGGCTGATCGGTGACCTCGACGACGACCTGGCCTTCGTCCGTACCGTCCTCGGCCCGAACGGGACGCTCACCGCGCGCCTGTTCGACGAGCGCGGCCTCCTCCTGGACCTGCCGGTCCACGTCGGGGCCATCGTCGCCTGGCGTCTGCACCGCGCCTTCCCGGGAATCGCCTGGGACCTGCCGCACGACTTCCACCCCGCGACCGCGCGTCTGACCCCGGCCATGGCGAGGGGGTGCTGAGTGCCGAGGATCCGCTGCACCAAGCCCGAGTTCTACGAGTCCGAGACGCTGGCGATGGTGACGCTGTCCGCCGAGCGCACCTTCGGCGGGTTGTGGCCCTTCTCGGACGACTTCGGCCGCATCCGCGACAACGCCAAGTACATCCGCGCCAAGATCTGGGGAATGCGCGTCGACGAGCACTCCGAGGAAGGCGTTGCCGACGATCTGCGCCAGCTCGCCGCCGTCGGGGTCATCTGCCGCTACGTCGGCTGTGACGGTCGGACCTACCTGCACACGGTGAACTGGAAGGAACACCAGCGGATCGACAAGCCGGGCGCGCCCCACTGGCCGTCGTGCCCCGTGCACCAGCAGGACCAGCCGTGCTCCAGGTGCAAGGGTCCGTGCATGGGCGACTCCGGTGCCTCGCCGACCCTTCCCGTAGCCCTCCCGGAGTCCTCCCGGAACGCTCCGGAAGCTTCGAGGACGTCGTCCGAGACCACCGCGACGACCACCGAGGCCGTTCCCGTGGCCCCTGCGCCCGCTGCCGCCGGGCTGCGCCGCGCTCCGCGAGCCGCGACAACCGGGGGCATCGAATCCGCAGGTCAAACCGCATTCCCCGACCAGTCGGCGAACCCTCCCGGAACCCTCCCCGAAGGCTCAACGCCTGGATCTAGGACCGTAGGACCTAGGACCTACCCCTCCGGGGGGCGCGTCGCGCCCGCACCCGCGAAGGTCGAACGTCTCGACAACACGTCCACCACCACGGGCGCCGACACCATCACGGCGGCCATCCCGGCGGCACGGGAACTGATCGCCGAGCACGTCGGCGCCTGCCGGACCCGCCCGCCCAAGGATGTCCTGGGGCACACCGGGAAGCTGGTCGCCCGCCTGCTGGACGAGGGCATCTCCCCGGACGCCGTCCGCGCCGGGCTGGAGCGGCTGCGCGCCAAAGCCCTGCACCCCAGCACGCTTCCAAGCCTGGTCAACGAGGCCCTCAACCCGCCCGCCCCCGGTGCAGGCCGACCGGGTGTGACCGGCTACAAACCCTGGACCAACCCGACCCCCGCCGCTGACACCGGCCTGGTCGGAGCCGGCGCGGGCTCGTGGGGGTCGCTGTGACCGAGCCCCAGCCGATCGGCCGCTTCGAACGCCGCATGGCCGAGATCCTCGCCGCACGCGGCATCGACCCCACCGCCGAGGTCCACCTCGAACCCGACGACCCCCGGGGCGAGGCCCTGCGCCTGGCCGGCGAGCGCATCCCGCCGCTGTTCCGCAACGCCGAGCCCTGGCACCCCGACGTCCTGTCCTGGATCGACGAGGTCCTGCGCGCCGCCGACCGGGGCATCACCGGCATGCGCCGCATCACCACCGGACCAACCCTGCTCATCGGCGGCACCACCGGAACGGGCAAGACCCACAACGCCTTCGGTGCCCTGCGCCGCCTCATCGCCTCCGGCTGCGCCACCCGCTGGACGGCGTACAACCAGCCCGACCTGCACGCCCGCCTGCGCCCCGGCAAAGATGTCGACAACGAGCGCGAATTCCTCGCCATCGCCCACAGTCCGCTGCTCATCCTCGACGACCTCGGTGCGGCCAAGCCGTCCGAATGGACGGAGGAGCTGATCTACCGGCTGATCAACCGCCGGTATGAGCACATGCTCCCCACCCTGATCACGACCAACCTGCGGTTCGACCACCTCGGTGCCTACCTCGGCGACCGCATCGCCTCTCGCCTGATCGAGATGGCTACCGAGGTACACCTCACCGGCGAGGACCTGCGCCGCGCCATCCGCGCGCAACGCGAACTCGACCGCGCGCACACCCGCGACGCCGCCTGAACACCCGGCACCCGTCGCCCTTCCACAACCCGCACGACCCCACCGAGCCCCGGCCTGCCAATACTCGGGCGCGTCGATGGGGGAACGGAGCACCGCCATGAGCGCCACCACCCCGCCCGCGCCCGAGCCGCGCTTTCGCACGCTCGGTGACCAGAGCTGGAAGAACACCGCCTCCTGCCGCCGCCACGCCGACCCCGACCTGTGGTTCCCCGAAGGCGAAGGCGCCGACTTCACCGACCGGATCAACCGCGCCAAGGCCATCTGCGCCTGGTGCCCGGTCCGCGCCATCTGCCTGGAAGCCTCCCTCGAAGAGGGCGACCGCTGGGGCATACGGGGCGGCGTCACCGAGAAGGAACGCAAGCCGCTGCGCCGCAACTTGCACCGCCGCCTGGACCCCGCCCGCGTCGCGGTGGCCTTGAGCGGGCGCCGCATCCACTTGACGATGCCCGAGCAACGCGCCGTCGCCGTCGAGGCGACCGCCGCCCGGATGCCCGTCGCGCGCATCGCGATGCTCTTGGACTGCGAACCCGAACGGGTCCTGCGCCTGCTCCGCGAGGCCCGCAGCAAGCCCCGCCGCAAGACTCGTCCGCCGATCGTCGTCCCCCGCACCGAGGCCGCGTGAACACCGCACCTGCACCGCACCATCGGGCAACCGGATGGGACCGGGCGGCCATCGCCCTGCTGGGCGCAGCTGGCTTCGCCTTGTCCTACGACGCGCTGCGACAGATGGCTCAGGCCGTCCACGTCCGCGGGCCCCTTACGCTCCTGTTTCCCCTGCTGATCGACGGGTTCATCGCCTACGGAATCCGCGCGCTCTTGGTTCTGCGTACCGCACCCCGGGGTGCCCGGATCTACGCCTGGTCGCTGTTCGGTGCTGCGACCGCCGCCAGCATCTGGGCCAACGCCCTGCATGCGGTCCGCCTCAATGAATGGAGCGACCCCGCAACGGGCGGACTGCGGTTGGGAGATACGACCGTCGGCGTCCTGTCCACCCTCGCTCCGCTGGCCTTGGCCGGCGCCGTCCACCTGTACATCCTCATCGCCCGCGCCACCGGCCCGAACACCGGACAACCGGCGACCGCGACCCTGTCCGAGACCGGCGGACAACCGCTCACGCCGACCGGCGCGACAACGACTGGTCACCGGTCCGAGGGCGCGTGGGACACCCCGCCGCCCGCTTGGACGACCGCCCCCGAAGCCGGTCACCTCGGCGGACAGGCGTCGGCCCCGGGGGCATCGATATCGGCGGACAGGGACCGGTCACCGCGAACGAACCCTCGGACAGCGACCCGCACACTTCACGCCGTCCCCGCCGACCCGATCACAGACGGGGCCCGTGACCAGCAAGGACGCCCGACGGACACCCGACCGGCCACCCTGTCCGGTCACGGGCCGACTCCGCCAGGTGACCGACCGGAGAAGCTGGCGGGGCAGCATGACCAGAGGGATCCGGTGACCGAAGAAGACCTCCTGGCGCTGGCTCGGACAGCCGTCGCGGACAGCGGACAGGTGACCCGGGCGGTGGTCGCGGGAGCCATCCGAGGACAGGGGATACCGCTGTCCAACGACCGGCTGACCGTCCTGATGCGCAAGCTGCGATAGCCGCCGGTCCCCCGGCACCCCCCGCAGCCCCGCCCGACCGCGAAACCTGTCGGTGGGTGTCCCCGCCCCTCTCGGCCGGGACACTCGCCGACCCGAACGAACCCGACCCCGGCCCGCAATGGAGGCTTCCCGTGTCCGACAGCCCGACCACACCCGCCGAGATCGACGCTTGGATGCTGGCGTTGGTCGCGTTCGACGTGATCTACGACGCCGCCCACGGCCCGGACGGCTCGTGGATCGTGCGTCGCACCAGCGAAGACCGCCCCGAGGTCCTCCACACCCCCGACGAGGGAGCCGATTTCGTGGCGCGGATGCAGCTTGCCACCCGTCGAACCGCACTCCGGGACGCGGCGTGAGCACCTTCCGTGAAGAATCCCCGATAGGTGTTTCCGCAGGTCAAAAGCTTCCCGACGTTGCCGGAGCAAGTTATCCCCAAAGCAATGCTCCCCACGGGAGCATTGCTTTGGGCAGCCCCGCCCCAGGGGTGGCGGGGCTCTTCCGGCGCCGGGGGGCGCCGGAGGGGGAGGCTGCGGCCGAGGGCGGACCGCAGACCGGGGAGAAGCAACACCTCTGCCACGACACCGACTGCAAACATGCCCCGCAGCCTGAGCCGCGCGTGCGCGATCGCCCGCACAAAGCCCCTCAACACAAGCGTGCCCACCAGAAGAGCACCCGCCTCGACGACGACGAACTCGCGCTGATCAGCGCCGCCGCAGGCACCTGCGCCATGACCGTCGCCGGCTTCCTCGCCCACGCGGCCCTGGCCGCCGCCCGCGACCTGAACGCCACTGCCGCTGCGGTGGCCGGCGAACGCGAGTTGGTCGCCGAACTCTTCGCCGCCCGCCGCCACCTCGCCCACATCGGCAATAACCTCAACCAGGTTGCCAAGGTCCTCAACTCGGGAGGAGCGGCCCCCCACGCCGAAGTCGTCCTGACCGCGGTGGTCAACGCGGTCACCCGCCTGGACGCGGTGACCGACCGACTCCTCGACCGCCGAGACGCCGCGTGATTCCCCGCATCCACAAACGTGGACCACGCACCATCGGCCTGCTCGCCTACCTGTACGGCCCCGGCAAGGCCGAGGAACACGTCGACCCGCACATCGTTGCCTCCTTCGACGGCATGGTCCCCGACCCCGGCCGCGACCCCAGCGACTCCCTCAAGCCCCTCGAACGCGTCCTCGATCGACCACTCCTCGCACTCCCCGAAGACGAACGACCGAACAAACACGTGTGGCACTGCTCGGTGCGGGCTGCGGCCACCGACCGCGTCCTGACCGACCAGGAATGGGGCGACATCGCCCGCCGCATCGTCGCCGCCACCGGCATCGACTCCGACGGCGACGGCGACGACGCCGGATGCCGATGGGTCGCGGTACGCCACGCCGACGACCACATCCACATCATCGCCAACCTTGTCCGCGAGGACGGCCGCCGACCGGACCTCGACTTCGACGCCCCACGCGCCCAGGCCGAAGCCCGCCGCATCGAGAAGGACCTGGGCCTGCGCGAACTCGCCGCAGGAGACGGCACCGCCGCCAAGCGACCCACCAGCCCCGAACGTCACAAGGCCAAACGGCGCGGCCTCGAATCCACCCCGCGCGAATTGCTCCGCGAAGCCGTCCGCCGCTCCCTCGCCGGCGCCGGCGACGAGATGGAGTTTTTCACCCGCCTACGCTGCGAAGGCGTCCGCGTGAACCAACGCCGCGCCCCCTCCGGCGACGTCCTCGGCTACACCGTCGCCCTGCCCGGCGACCACAACGCCGGCGGGCAACCCATCTGGTACTCGGGATCCAAACTCGCCCCCGACCTGTCCCTGCCCGCCATCCGACGCCGACTCGACCACGACCCCGAAGACCAAGGGATCACCACCGGCACGACCCACAACCGCCCCCACGGCGGCGGTCGCGCGGGAACGACGCGATCGCGCCCGGCACAGGCCCGGCGCCGAGCCACCGACGCCCTCGACCGGGCCGCAGCCGGCTTCGACCAGGACGACGACCCTGGAACGGCCGCGCGCCTGATCGGGGTCGGTGAAGTCCTCGACGCCCTGTCCCACACCGCCTCCGCCGACGTCCGCGCCGAACTCCGAGCCGCAGCACGCGAATTCGAACGCGCCGGCCGATCCCACATCCGCGCCGGACGCGCCGACCAACGCGCCCTGCGCTCGATCGCCCGCGAAATCGTCTACGCCGGCGGAGCACTCGGCCGAGGCGAGGACGGCGCCGCCACCGCCACCGTCCTGTGCACCCTCGTCCTGGTCGCCGTCGCCGCCGCACGCTGGCACACAGCCCACGGCCACGCCCAACAAGCCGCCGCCGCCCACGCCACCGCCCAACACCTGCGCACCGCCTACCGCAACGCCGCCACACCACCCATGCGAGCCCTGCGCAACGCCGGCCGAGCCCTACCCACACCCGACCGCGACCGCCACCGGGCCACCATCGCCACCGCCCTGCCCGAAGAAACCACCGGCCCGGCCGACGACGCCCGATGGGACGCGCTCGCCGCCACCCTGGACCAAGCCGAACGCGCCGGACACGACCCGCAGACCCTCCTTGCCGAAGCCACGGCCATGCGCGAACTCGACACCGCCGACAACACCGCCGACGTCCTCGTCTGGCGACTGCGCCACATTGCCCAACTCCCCACACCCGCTCCCCGGCGCGCCACCAAGCGCACGTCGGGCCCATCGAAGCCTGCACCGGCACCTGCGGCGGCTCTTGAGCTGCCCGAGACCCCGCGACGCGAACACCGCCGCTGACCTGCAACGGAGTCCCCTGGAAGTGATCCGGAACACCATGGACTTCGGCCCGTTTCGAGTCCATGGTGTTCCTTCCCCGACGGAGAGGCTCCCCCTTGCAGCGACCCGATCACGAGCCCGAACCCGACACGGACCCCTTCGCCTGGCCGCCCCCCGACCCGGACGCGCCGCTCAACCTCCACCCCATGCCCGACCCCCGCACCTACGACCACGACGAACTTGCACGGTGCACCGAACACCCCGACGAACTGCGCGCACGAGGAATCCCGATCCGCTGCGCCTCCTGCTCCGCGCGCCGCGACTGGCTGGTCATCCTCCACCGAGGCAACGTGTGGATCCGCTGCCGCTGTGCCCACCAGTGGCACGAACCGGATCTGACCGCAGGCGAGTTCGACGAGATGGGCGCAGGCCCGCCGGATCGGTACTGGCCATCCTTCGACGAAGCCGTCGCGTCCATAGGGTTCGACGGGACCTTGCGCGGAACGTACTTCTAGAAGCGGCGGAATCGCGTTGGATGCATCATTCGACGCGCGCGGCATACCGGGCCGACCTGCAGGTCACGGCCGGTTTCGGGCGGCGGACTCCGTCCGCCGCCCGAGGCTTGACCAGCGCCCCGTGACCGGTCACCGAACCCTCTCCCAGATCGAGCAGACGGGATCCTTCATGGTCGGCGGCGTCAGCGGCGGTTCGGGCGCACCCAGGGAAGCCATTTGCCGAGAAAGTCCAGGAATAGGGTCCCCGAGATACGGAAGGTGGGATTCCGTGGCGTGGTGCCCGGAACGGCTAATGCCAGGGAACGGGGCCTGTGCCCGATTCCCACGCCATCAGAGCTCTTCGATCGAACAGTCGCACACCCGTCTGCCGTGCGTACTCGATGGCCTGGTCGGTGAACTCCGACGACGTCACCAAGACCGCAACGTCGGCTCTGTGTACGGCGAAACAGGTCCCGCCGAACCGCTGTACGTCCGGCGAACCCACGCGGTTCCCCTCCCGGTAGCGCTTGGCCTGGACGACCAAGCGCCGCCCGTCGGGGGTGATGCCGGTGACGTCCGCACCCAGATCGCCGGTGCCTCCCACAACTTCGACCCCCGTACATCCATCGATATCGCACAGCATCGCCAGGTGGGTCTCGAACTCCATCGGCGTCATGGCCTCGTAGTCGGCGCCCTGAGGGCGCGACCCGGGCGCGGGCGTCCTGTTGATCAGCCGGCGTAGATGGTGCTCCCCGTCCTGGGCGAACGGCAACAGGGACGCCCTGGCCGCCAGCATTGCCGCATGCTCCTCCAAGAGGAGCCGGTCGGCGTACGCGATTGCCAACCGGAACCGGAGTTGCTCGGCAGCCAGGTCGCCGAGGCGGTCGTTCGCCGGGTCCTCGCGCCACCGGCTCAGGTCGACCTTTGCATGGACCTGGGTGCGCCGGACAGCAGTGACGGCTTTCCCGCTGGCCCGCTCCGCGTTGGCCAGCTCGGCCTCGGCGTCTTGGTAGGCGGGGTGGAGCCAGGAGTCGGTGTCGGCGCTCAGGCATGCGAGGTACCCGGCCAACGCTTCGCGGTGGCCGTGTGCGGCAGCCAGGAGTTCTTCCGTGCCCAAGTCCCCCCGGTCGGCGAGGCCGAGGCGACCGGCTCCGTCGCCGGGCGTAGTCTCGTCGGGTGGGCCCAGGGCCGTCCGCGCGCTGACCGGCGCGAGCCCGACAAGAGGCGGCTCATCAAGAACGGCGCACAAGAGCAGCAGGGTGTCGGCGAGCTCGGCGTCCTTCTTCAAGTACTTTTCCCACCACCCTCGCTTGGCGACGAGGAGCAGTGTTTCGGTGAACCTCTCCTCGTACGACGCGGCGGTCAGCAGCGCGTGGATGGCGGTGGTGCGTTGCTCTTCCACGTAGGTGATGGCTTCCGCGAAAAGTCGTGGGTTCTGGGATTTGAGGCCGCTGGTCAAGGAAGGGATGGCTTCGCATCTGATTTCTATGGCCCGGGTGCGGAGGTCGTAGATCGCTTGGCACTCGGTTTCGCCGGGCAGACGGCGCAGGTACTGCGGCAGCAAGGAGGGATAGGTGATCTTGTTGAGATGACCGGCATAGGCGACGGCAGCTTTGCGAGCGAGTTCGGCGGCGGGGATCCAGTCGGCGGGCCCGGGCATGTGATCTCCGTCGTGTCAGGTGGGCCGCCTACAGCGGTGGGCGCCCGCGCGGCGGATGGTGTCTCTTACCCACCCATCGCAGTCGCCCAGTACGCCGCCGCGACGCTCGACCTAGACGAGCAAGTCTGATGTGATCAGTGGTTATAGGCGATCAGCGAGCGGGTGACTGGTGCGCCGATCTTGTTGTTGTGCCAGATCGCGGTGGCCATCGCGAGGATACGCTGGGCCACTCGGATCGTAACGCCCTCGAAGGGTCCGCCCACCGTGTCATTCCAGGTCGAGCTGTCCTTTGAGGGTGTCGTTGTCTGACTCGATCAGCTGGCGAACCGTCTTCAGAGCGGGTTCCCGCTCGTCGATCTTCGGATTCGCCAAGGCCCCTCGAAGTCGACGCCCGTCTGGTTGCCGCCCAACGATCGGATGCCGCCATCATTCGGGCCGCGATCAAAGCGTACTTCGTCCCGGTGACATTCCAGGTGCCCGGAACGGCCGCAGCCGCACACGCTGTTCGCGTGTGCGGCTTGAGCCTCGCGCGCAGCCCGACGCCGGGCGCGGTCAGGCGGTCCGGTGCGGCGTCGTGCCCTGACCCGTCGCCTGTGGCCGATCGCTCAGTCGGGTCACCTCGTCGAGGAGGTCAAGGGTCCATTGACGGGCGTAGGCGATGAACAGGAGATCGTTCTCTGCCTTGTCCAACGCGTCGGAATCGTCGTGCAGGCAGGCGACGGTGGTCGCGACGATGCGGCCGTGGCGGTCCAGGAGACGAACGAGGGCGTGGCGTTCCCGGGTTTCGGCGCGGACCGACCACGGGCCCTCGCTGCCGCCGAGGGCACCGATGCGGATCAGGTCGTAGTCGTCGCGTGTGAGCAGAGCGGGTCCCTTCGGGAAATGGCGTGGTAGGTAGGAGAGTTCGGAAGTCGGATCGTCGTGGCGTGAGGGGCGTCAGAACTCGTCGGGTCGATCGCGTGCGGCCAAGAGGGCGGCGACGAAGCCAGCGACGACCTCGGCGGGTACGGCGGCGCCGAAGACCTGTTCCCAACCTGGCCTTTCGGCGGTGCCCTCGACGGCGATGTGCCACAGGTCACCGAGTCGGGTGTGCGGGGATTCCGGGAGGTAGCCGACGTAGGCGCGGCCGTCGGGGGAGCCGGCGTGCACGTCGGCGCGGTGGTCGAGGACGATCGACCAGCCGTCCGCGACCAGCAGGTCGAGCACCGGGTAGGGGGTTCCCGCGCCCTTGATCCACCGGTCGCCCTCCATGTGGGCGAGGTCCGGGTGTGGGGCGGGCGTCGGGAGACGGCGAGCGGGTGCGGGAAGGAGGGTCAGGTGCACGGATGAGCCCTTCGACGTCGGGTCTTGTCGGCTGCCGGGCGCATCAGACGCGCTCGGTGCGCGGCTGCGCGGCGAGCAGGGCGGTGACGAACGCGTGGACCAACTCGGCAGGGGTGTTGTCGTCGAAGGTCTGGGTCCAGTCGTCGCCTCGATGGTCGTCCACGGTGATCTCCCACAGCGGTCCGCGCACACCGCCCGGGTGTTCGGGGATGAACCGCACGAACGCGCACGCGTCGGGCGAGGACGTGTAGACGTTGGCCGACGCGACCTCCGCAACGCCCCAACCGGCGTTACGCAAGGTGGCCAGGACCTGATGGGGCGCGCCGGGGCCGGTGAGCCACGCCCGCCCCTCGTCGACTGAGGCCGCAAGAGGTGGGGTGTGGAGTCCCGGGCCGGCCGGGACGGCATCGGCAACGTCGACACGGGTGGGGTGGGAGGGGGCGTCGAACATGTAAAATCCCTTCGCTGACCTGCGGTTTCGTCGGCGGTTTTTGCCGACGTCCGTACGTTGGCATCGGTCGGCGGGGTGTATCCAGTCGTGTGTGTCTGCCGTAGGCGAACGGGCCGCACAAAGGCGCCGCCCGGAAATAGGAATCACCCCGCCCGGGGTGAATTCCTGGGCGGGGCGACGTGGTGATGGACACTCGGATGTGACGCTGCGTCAATGCTGTTGGCGAGGGGCGGAGTTTTCGGCGGTGGCGCTCGTGTGGGGCGTGTCGGGGTCGCGTGGGGGCGAAGAGGGTCGGGGCGGTGTGGTGGTGCGGATGGTCGCGGCGGCGACCCGTGTGGGCGATCCCGGGGCGGAGGTGAGGTTGCCGGCGCGAATGTGGGTGGTCATGCGCCGGCCCATGGCCTCGCGGGCGGGTTCGAGGGTTGCCTGCCGCCATGGGGTTCGGAATCGGAGGGGTACGGGGCTGTGAGGCAGGTAGCGTTCGGCGACCTCGCGGGCGTAGGCGACCAGGTGGGCCGCCGAATGGTCGCCGGGAACGGGCTCGACGTAGCTGTATCCGGCCGGGACGAAGCCGTCGCCCAAGGCGATGCCCGGGGTGATCGCCACCGCGGGGCCCGTCTCGCGCCGCAGGATGACGACGTCGATCAGGGGCGTTCCGGCGCCGTCGGTGAGTGAGGAATCCCTGCGTGCGGCGTGGGCGCGGATCTGGGCGGAGTCGGTGGGGACGACGGCGAGGCGGTCCAGTGCGAGGTGTCCGCCGAAACGGCCGTCCTTTGTGAAGGCCGCTGCCAGGACGCCGTTGAAGCCGTGGTTGGAGAAGTCGTCGATGTGCACGCGGTCGCCCGGCTGTGCGTGCCGTCGGTCGAAGACCGTGCGTTCGCTGCCCGCGAGGACCACCGCGTCCATATTCCCGAAGTAGTGGTTGAGGCACGCGTGCAGGGAACCCTCGCGGCGTCCGTCTCGCCGCACGTATTCGAGGTCCCGGTAGTCGGTGTTGTACGGCTTGAGGATGAACACGGTGCTCCACGGTCCGTCATGGGGTGGGGTCGCGGGTTTCGGTCAGCGGCGTGCCCGCACCCTCATGCACGGCGAGTCGACGTACAGGTTGCCCAAGTCGTCGTACCGATGGGACCAGCCCGCGTCCAGCAAGGGCTTGATCGCCTCGTCGCCGTCGGCGCGCGGCCCGGCCAAGTGACGCGGCGAGACGAACAGCTCTTCGAGGTTGTCGTGGGCGGTGAGGGCGTCCAGTTCCTCGGGCGTGTCGGACGACGTCTCGATGGCAGCGGATGCGACATGAGTTGTCAGTGATGACGACATGAGACGCGTCAGTAGAGGGTCACGACGTCTTCTCTGTCGTGGGTGGTGTCGGCTCGGGAAGCTCGGCCATCAGGCGGAGGCTGTACGCAACGCCGGGGGCGATGGTCTCGGCGGTGGGGCCGCGGTGGATGAGCCGGGTCTCGGCGAGGGTGTCGAGCGTGTGGTGCTGCCGAACCGTGGGGCCGGTGCCGTCGTCGATGCCGCCGTCGAGGAGCACGCGCAGGAGCGCGTCGGCCTCGTCGACCCGCATGGGCACTTCCTCGGTCCGCCGGGTCTCGCGCGCGTGCAGGTCGGCGAGTTGGGTCGGGGAGTGCAGGTCCATGCGTGGCTCGGCCATGTAGTGGGCGGGTGGGACGAATCGCAGGATGAGCGCGCCGCCGACGTCGGGGTGGTCGAAGCCGTGCGCGAGCGCGGTCTCCACGCGCTCCAACGGCCAGTCGAGCAGGCGCGCCAGGGTGTGTGCGCTGTGGGGGGTGCCTCTATGTCTTTCGTCAAGCGTGAGCGGGTCACGCTGCGACCGGTTCGGCCGGGCGGGATTCGTAGAACGTGCCGTCTCTGAGCATGGCGAACAGGACGCTGATGCGCTGGCGGGCGAGGCGGAGGAGGGCCTGGGTGTGGGTCTTGCCGCGGGCTCTGCAGCGGTCGTAGTGGGTGCGGGAGGCGGGGTCGTGCAGGGCCGCGAACGCCGAGAGGAACATCGCCCGTTTCAGCAGCCGATTTCCCGTCCTGGGGGCGTGCTCGCCGTGGATGGAGGACCCGGAGGACTTCGTCGCGGGGGCCGGGCCCGCGTAGGAGGCGAGGTGGGCGGCGGTGGGGAAGGACGCCCCGTCGCCGATGGTCACCAGGAGGGTGGCGGCGGTCCTGACGCCGACTCCGGGCATCGATGTCAGGACCTGCGAAAGAGGGTGCGCCTCCAGGAGCTCGCCGATCTGCGCTTCGACGGCGCGTCGTTGCTCGTGGACGGCGGCGAGCGAGCGGGCCAGGGAGGGCACGACCGTGTCGAGGGTGGTGGTGCCGGGGACGACGACGGTCTGTTCGTCGAGCGCGTCGAAGATGTCGTTCACGAGGCGTTCGGCCATGCGCGGTGCCTTCGGGCGTATGAGGGCCACGAGTCTGCGGCGTCCGGCCTTGCGCAGGGCGGCGGGCGAGCCGTGTCGCTCGAGGAGGTGGGTGACGGCCGGGTGGTCCAGGCGGGGGCCGAGGACGCGTTCGAGCGAGGGGTGGAACCGGGTGAGGAGACCCCGGATGCGGTTGCTGGTGCGGGTGGCCTCGCCGGCGAGGTCCTGGTCGAAGCCGGTGAGCACCGTGAGCTGGGCGATGGCCTCGTCGGCGACCTCGAGGGCGCGCAGGGTGTGGGGCATGGTGCGGGCGGCGTCGGCGATGACGTGGGCGTCGCGGGCGTCGGTCTTGGCCTCGCCCGGGTAGAGGTCGGCGATGCGGCGCATGGCCGGGCCGGGCAGGTAGGCGACCTCGCAGCCGGCGTCCCGGGCGACCGTCAACGGGAGGGCGCCGATCGAGGCGGGCTGGTCGACGATCACCGGCACGGTGCCGAATTTCGCCCGGAGCTTGTCGAAGACGGCCCGCAGCTTCGGTTCGCTGTTGGGCAGTCGCTTGTCGTGGACGGTCTTGCCTGCGGTGGTCAGGCCGTGGCCGTGGTGGTCGGTCTTGCCCACGTCCAGGCCGAGGAAGACCTCGATGTCACCGGTGTCGAACACGCATGCCTCCGAGGGTGGTCGTTCCGTCCCGGCCTCACGCCTTGGCACCGTGCGCGCGCATCCACGTTACGCAGACCAACCACCCTTCGGGGGCCGGGCGTTGCGCTCGGCCGGGCGGTGGTCAGGCCTCTCATCAGCGGTCAAACGGTGCTCCGGATCCGGTGACACCACCCCCCAGGTCATGCGTTCGACAGGGGGTAGAAGTCATGCCGGACCCGGAGGCCAGGAGCCCCGTTTCAGGGCCACGGAAAAGGTAACGGGGTGCGGCCCCGGTGGGCGAGTGTGGTCAGCACGAGCAGGGCGTCCGGCTCGGCGTCGCGGTCGCGGGCGTCGCCGACCTGGTGGGCGCGGGGGATCGCGAACAGGTCCTCTGCGCCGGCGATCAGGTCGGCGGGGTTGACGTCCAGGCGTCGGGCGAGGTCGAGCAGCACCCGTACGGGCATGTGCGTCAGGTGTTCGGTGTCGAGTTCGTGTTCGTGGACGCCGAACAGGTCGGCGAGTTGCCATCGGGTCAGTCCGACGGCCCGGAGTCGGCGTTCGAGGACGGGCGGGTAGACGCCCGTCACGTACCTGCGTCGGTGGGGGGTGCGGTATCGCGTGTTCGCGAGTTGTTCCGGAGTGCGCGGGTTACGGACGACGCGTGTGGAGCGGTTCTTGCGGGTCACAGTCGCGCTCTCAGGTCCTCGGACAGCGGGACCAGGTCGAGGGCGCCCACGTTCATCCAGCCGGACAACTTGCCCTCGCGGGGGACATGGCGCCCGTGTCGGCAGTAGGAGGGGCGGTGCAGCCACGGCGGTGTGGCGTGGATGCGGTGGCAGGCCCGGCGGACGGCCTCCAACAGGGCCGCGTCGGGATTGGCGGTGGAATGCGGGTGGAGGAAGACGGGGTCGGCGCCCTCGGCGCCCTGGGCGCGTCGGGTGGCCAGGTGCGCGGAGAACAGCGCCATGCCGTGCTCGGGCAGCACGACCGGGTCCGGGCCGCAAATGTGCCCGCGGGTGGGGTCGTGGTCCGGGTGGGCGATCAGGTGGAAGCCGTCGGGGCGGGTGTCGCCCATGGTGATGTCGCCGAAGCCGTCGGTCCCGGTGCACAGGTGCAGGGACAGCGCAGTCGCGGCGGCAGCCTGCGGGGTGGCGGTGGCGCGCAGGCGCTCGGCGATGTCGGGGGTGAGCACGCCGAGCAGCCGCCCGGCGGAGCTCTGCCCCAGGAGTTGGGGTTGCCAGCGCAGGAGCCATCCCTTGAGGAACAGCGCGGCCTGGGTCGCGCGCAGGCGGATCAGCGCGTGTTCGGGGCTGGGGGCGGGTGCGATGCGGTGGTCGCGTAGGCGGAACGCGAGGGTCGCGGCGAGGTCGGCCGGGTCGAGCGCGCGGTGGGAGTCGAACCAGCGGGTGGTGTCGTGGAATTCATGGTCGTACTCCGCGCGGACGCCGACGAAGTCCGCGGCGCGCAGGGTCGCCCGGCAGACGTCGAGGAAGAGGGGGAAGTCGTGGGCGGGCAGCAGGACGCGACCGCGTTCGTCGTCGGGCCACACGTGGGGGGAGGGGTGCGACCACGACGTCCAGCGGGTGTGGCGGGCGGGTAGGGGCAGGCGTTGGTAGAAGTCGGGCAGGGTGATCGCCTCGACGTCGCATCCGATGTCGGCGAGTTCGTCGAGCAGGGGCTGCGGGTGGTCGGGGGTGGACCACATCAGCCACAGGCGCGCGCCGACGCGCGCGGCGAGTTCCGCGAGAGCGATGGTGGCGCCCGTGGGCAGCAGGTGCGCGCGGTCGACCACCAGCTCCTCGACGCGATCCACGAGCATCCACGCGGCGGCCGAGCGCCATGCGGCGGCCACGCTGGCGCGTTCGTCGAGCAGGGCGTCGGGGCTGTGGCCGGACGCGGCCAGGACGTCCAGCGCCAGGTCGCCGACGCGCCCGCCGGGACTGGGGCGCACGACCACGCGGTTCTGGCCCTCGACGGCGATCAGGCGCCGGGTGGCCTGGACGTGGTCGCCGGGGTTGAGCACGGCGATCGCGTGGACGTACGGGGGTCGGGCTGTGGAGGTCGCGGGGCGCGGGGCGTGTGCGGTGTCAGGCATGGACGCCGCCGCCCAGCAGGGTGAACGCGTTCTCGACGACCTCGGTGTCGACACGTTCGCGCCCGCTGTTCTCGCACAGGGACGCCGCGGTGTGGGTGAACACGGCCCAGTCGCGCATGGTGCCGTGCCCGTAGGTCTCGTCCACGGTCCGCAACAGCGTCGTGTCCGCGCCGTCGTAGATCGGGTGGTACGCCAGCATCAGATCGGGGACCTCGTCCGGGGCCAGCGGCCGAAACGGCAGGCGGCGGAAGATCCGCGACCGCAGCATCGGCTCCCTCGACAGCACCTCCCAACAGCCGTCGCCGCCGACGTACAGGAGCGCGAAGTTCGTCCTCGGATCGTCGTGCAGGTGCCGCAGCATCTCGATGCAGTGCCCGTTGAGCCTTTGCGCCTCGTCGACCACGACCAGGCGGCGCGGGTGGGCGAGAAGGTCGATCAGCTTGTTGGTGATGTGGAAGCGGTTGCGGCTGGACGGCGTCTTTGCGCCGGTGAGCACCGACAGGAGTTGGTCGCCGACCAGGCGCATCGTCGGCTTGGCCGTGAACACGAGCGAGACCACCGCGGTCCCGCCGCGCGCGGCCTGCTCCTCCAGAGCGGCTTCCACCGCGTACGACTTGCCGGTGCCGGCCGGACCGTGGACCACCCCGGTCGCGCGGTTGCTCACCAGGTCCTCGACCACGCGCGCGGTCAACAGGAAGGTGTTCGTCGCCAGTGTGGCGGCGCCGGTCAGGTCGGCGAAGTGGCGGGGCATCAGGTTCCCTTCGTCTTCCTCGCCGGCGCCCGGTCGGGTCCGAGCAGCAGGGAGGTGCTGGAGCGCGCGGTCAGCGCCGCGTCCTGCGCGGCCCGTGACGCCTCGCGGCCGGCCGCCCCGGTCACCAGCCGCGATTCGGCGGCCGCAGTGCCGTCGCCGGTCAACGGGGCGAGTTCGCGCCGCGCGCGGCGCGCGGTCCGGCGGCGTTCGTTGCCCAGGCGCTCGGCCTCGGCGCGGGCGGCCTCGCGAAACGCCTGGGTCTGCTCGGGGGTGAGCTGCCCGGTCGGGTAGGCGGTGCACAGGTGGCTCCCGTGGAGGTAGACCTCGATCCAACGGTCGTCGTGCGGCATGTGTCGGACCTCGACGCTCTGCCCGCCCCGGCCGGCCAACTCGGGGGCGAGGTAGGTCAGGCCGTGGAAGTTGACGCCGTCCTTGCCCACGACCCGCTCGGCACCGGCCAACAGCAGATGCCGCAACACGTCGGTGTCGACGCGGTGCACCGGCGCCTGGTCCTCGTTCCACGCCGCCAACGGCGTGCGGCCGTCGAGGGAGCGGTGCGGGCGTTCGGTGTTGTACCAGCGCGCCCACGCGGCGAAGCGTTCCGCCAACGGCTCGATGCGCATCGGCCCGACCCGGTCGCGCTCGGCCGCGCGGACGGCCGCCCGGTGGTCGCCGACCGGCCCGTACAACCGGCCGCCCGCGTCGCGCGGGCCGCCGGTGAAGCCGGGGAGCTGGGAGATCAGGGTCTGCTCGATCGTCAGATTCAGGCGCTCGACCTTGCCCTTGCGGTGCGGGGTGAACGCGGGCAGCCGGTGCACGGTCACGCACAGGGCGGTCATCACGTCGTCGATCGCCTCGGCCGCGAACTCCAGCCCGCGGTCGACGCGCACCCGCGCCGGCACCGCGCCGAACGGCGACACCCCGGGCTCGTACACCAGGGCCATGCGCATCGCGGTCAGCACGGTGCCGGTGTGCGGGGACAATGCGAGAGCCCACCCGAGCAGCGCGCGGGTGCCGTCGTCGACGACCGTGGTCAACCAGGGCCGCACCGGCTTGCCCCTGGGCGGCAGTACGAGCAGCGGGAGCTGTTTGTGGTCCATTTCCCACACGGCCCCGCGCGGGGCGTTCCGTCGGCTGAGGTACACCGACCGCGCTCGGCGTCCTTCCTCGCCGGTGATCCAAGCCGCGCGCTCCGCCGGCGACATGGCCGCGGCGAACGCGCGTTGCAGCGTGCGCAGGGTGACCTGCCGCGCGCCCGTCCACCCCTGGGCCAGGAACTCGGGAACGGGCGCGCCCGCCGTGGTGCCGTCGCCGCGCAGCACGGCCTGGCGGGCGCGGTGCAGGGCGGCGACGTTGCCCCGGTAGAACGCGAACGCCTCCAGGTCGGCGGCCGACGGTTCGAAGCTCGACCTCTCCCGCCGCCCGGGACCCGGGCGCGGGGCCGCTGCGAGCCAGCGCCACACGGTCCGCTCGCTCACCTCGCGGCCGCGCGCGGCCAGGCGCACGTGGGCGGCCGACAACTCCCCGACCTCGCGGAGGAGTTCCAGCCGGGCGAGCGCGGCCTCGCGCCGCTCCGCCTTGGTGCCCATGTCCCGAAGTGTCAGCGCCGTGTCGCCGGCCCGCCGGGACAAGCGTCCGACGCCACACGACCGGGTGAAATCCGTTTCACGCCCCGATCGACGGGTCCGGTCCGCAACAAACGGTGGTGCGGGATTTTTGAACCCGGGAGGTTGTTGAAGCGGTTCTTGACGGGCCTTCGGCCCCTTCCGCATGCTTCGGCGCGAACCTCAGAAAACCCTCGTTTGATGCCGGCACCATCGAAACCGTGGACACCAGCGCGCACTTCGTCGACCCCGGCGACGACGACCCGCTCACCCCCTGGCCGCGCGCCCTGACCGAGATCCGCATCGGCTACGCCCGCGTCAGCACCGGATCGCAAAAGCTCGACCGGCAGATCGACGCCCTCACCGCGGCCGGCTGCCGGCGGATCTTCGCGGACAAGAAGTCCGGGAGGAACGACGCCCGCCCCGAACTCAAGGCGTGCCTGGCGTTCGTCGTCCCCGGCGACACCCTGGTCGTACCCGCCCTGGACCGGCTCTCGCGCTCCCTCAAGGACCTCATCACCACGGTGGCCGAACTCCGCGAACGCGGCATCGGCTTCACCACGCTCCACGAACGCCTCGACACCACCACCCCGGGCGGCAGGCTCGTCTTCCACGTGTTCGCCGCGCTCGCGGAGTTCATCCGGGAGTTGATCGTCACCGGCACGAACGAGGGCCTGGCCGCCGCGCGCGCCCGCGGCCGGGTCGGCGGCCGGCCCACCGTCGTCACCCCCGAGATCCTGCGGGCCGCGCGCGACATGCTGCCCAACCCCGAGAACAGCGTCGCCTCGATCGCCAGGCTGCTCGGGGTGAGTCCGGGAACGCTGTACAACCACATCCCCGACCTGCGGGAACTGCGCACCTCACGACTCCCCGAGCAGATCACCGGCGGCAACCGGTGATCGCACACGTCCATCGCACCGCACCCGCGCTCGGGGCACGCGCCCGGGCCGGCGGGGCCGTTCGGCGTCTTCTCCGCCCCCGCCGACCTCGACACCACCGTGACGAACCCCCACAACCCACGTGAAGGAGAGCCGGTCGGACGGCACGACGCCCCGGCGCGGTGCAATGGATTCGACCCGAAGGGCTACAGGTCCTTCGCGGTGAGCTTTCCGTGGTCCACGATGCCGCCGTCGCTGAGAGTCGGATCGCACGCCGTCGGATTGATGATGCCGGCGTCGTAGACACGAGGCTCGGAAGACGCATCGCGGGCGGAGACGGGGCCGACGGTGTACTCCGCGACAGCGTTCCCGGACCGATCCACGACCATGATGAGCTCCGGGACGAAACTCCCGCAGTGAACCTCAAGTTGCATCTCGCCGACGTTGAGCCGCAGGCCGAGGCGCGCGACTTCCTCGGGCTTGACCTCGGACACCGGGATCAGTGTCGGTTCCGCGGGCGTCGTCGCCTCGGGAGCCGGAGTCAGGCCGAGGCTCGCGGCCTGCTCGGGTGTCATCTGTACCTTCGCGGGGCCCTTTGAGTTGGGCGCGGTCTCGGACACGGCGACTCCTCACTGGCCGACTCACTGCCGACTCGTGTGGATCATTCCAGACGGGGCGTTACTGCGCCATCACACACTCGACGGCGGCGAACGCCCCGCTCCCGCCCACCTCCGAGACGCTCTGCCCCTTGGCAGCCTCGGGCACTCATCGCGCCCAGACCGCCACTGACACATCCCGTGTCGTCACTGACTGACAAACCCATGTCGCCCGACACCGGTGTCGTCCGCCACGAAAGTGTCTGCGGGCTTTGCCAGTCGGTGTCAGCGATTCCGCCATGAGGTTTGTCAGCAGGGGTGCCGTGGCCGGCGGCTGCGATCGGTGGGCGGTAGCTCGTCGGGGTCGAACAGGTCGAACACCCGATCGCCTCCACACGATCGGATGAAGAAACACCGGAAGAACCCGCGCGCACCGCGCCTGTGCAGGGTCTCTCACAAACGGTCGGATGAGACAGGACCGGACCGACCGCGAATCGCGCCCGAATCGCCCCGACTTCCCGTCGCACAATCCCTCGCGGAACCATGCGATTGCGCGAGACGGTTCTGCGACGCTGAAACCATGGAGTGGACCCCGGATCGGGCCGCCGACGCGGTCGAACGCCACGACTGCCCCAAGTGCGCCGCGCCGGCCGGGAGTCCGTGCCGCACCCGCGCCAGCAGGACCGCCGTCAAGTACCACACGCCGCGATTCGTCCTGGTGCCCGCGCTGCGCGAACTCCTGGACGTGCCCACCCCCGCCGACCGTCGACCCGGCAAGGGGTGGATCGAGCGACCCGCACCCGCTCCTGTCGCGGCGGGCCAACCAAGGCCGATCCGAATCGGGTACGCCCGCACCTCCCTGCGCCGGCAGGAACTCGCGAGCCAGATCGAGGCTTTGGAGAAGGCCGGCTGCTCGAAGATCTTCCGCGAGCAGATCAGCACCCGGATCAAGGTCCGGCCCGAACTGGAGAAAGCCCTGCAGCTCGCCCACCGGTTCAAGGAGGCCGCGCCCGACCAGGACGTGCTGCTCACGGTGCACGAGCTGAAACGGCTCCCTCACCGGCCCGCTCACCGCGGTGTACGACCCGTCCGGCATGGGCGCCATGCTCTTCGCGGTCCTGGCGGTGGCCGCCCAGCTCGACCGCGACTACATCCGGGAGAAACCCTCGAAGGCCAGGACGTCGCCGCCGCCAAGGGCCGCCACGGCGGACGTCCCAAGGTCGTCGACGACGACATGCTCGTCTTCGCCCTCGCCCTGCGCGACAAGGGCGTGCCCGTGCCCGACATCGCCGCCAAACTCGTCATCAGGACCGGGAGGAACGCCGGCCGGCCGCCCTCGCTCGCGTCGGTGTACCGGGCCCTGGCACAGGCGGACGAAACCGCGCCCACCCCCGACGCGGTGGTTCCGCGCCAATCACCGCCCGAATACGGCCAATCACCACCGGGACACCCCGACCCTCGCCGCACCCGTGAATGATCTTGAGCCACGAACCTCACCCCGAGGTCCACCCCGACCCGACCGGCCCGAGGAGCACCCGTGACCACCAGCAAGTCGGAACCCCTCCAGGTGACCCTCAGCGAGAAAACCCGGCAGGCCCTCGCGGCAGGCACCACACCCGAGGCGCCCACCGCCGCCGCCGAAGCCCGCGACCGACTCCTGCGCGCCATCGGCCGCGAAGCCCAACACGTCGCGGACACGAGCGCTGGCGAGGCATCCACGGCACTGGCCGAACTCGCCCGCGCCTACGCCCTCGTCACGACTCCTCCCGCGATCGGAGCCAGATTCCTCGGCGACACTCCGTCCAACCTGATGACGCCTGGGCTCTTCGGCACCTACACACGCGAGTAGTCGACCCGCGGCCCGCCGGCGCCGAACAGGCGCGCCCGCGCCCACGCCCTGGTGACCGGCGCCGGCGAGGCCCGCGGCATCACCATCACCTCCGCCGCCATCACGCAATTCTGGAAGGGCTCCGAAAGTAGAGCGACCCCCGAGGGAAACCCTTCGCCGACGCACCGAGTTCTTCGCGTCCGACACGAACCGCCGAACAGGACACCCGAATCGGCCGATCACGGTCCGGACGATTCCCACCGGGAACCACAGTAAATGATCTTGTAAGCGCATTGGGCGACTCTCTGCCGCGCTCAACCCGCCCCGACCTCTCCATCTCGATCGAGGAGCACTCGTGACCACCGGTGAAAACGAACCCACCACCGAAACCGCGGACCCTGCCACCACCGACACACCACGGTGGATCCCGCACATCACCTGGCACCAGACCGTTCCCCGTGAGGGGGCCCGACAGGAACCCGCCGCCGCGACCGAGGCCCGCGACCGACTCCTGCGCGCCATCGGCCGCGAAGCCGAGCACGTCGCGGACACCCAACCGGGCCAGGCCTCCAAGGCGCTGGCGGAACTCGCCCACGCCTACGCCCTGGTCGCCGCCCACGCCACGACCGCCGATCCCGCCGCAGCCGGCGAAGGAATCGACGCGAGGAACGTGTCCATGGGAGTGAAGGTCATGGCGGGACAGGAGGTGTTCGAATGTAAGCCCTTTCCCGAGTCTGGGTACTGCAAGCCGTACGCCCCCACCGCGGCGGGCTTCGAACCCGGCGTCGGGGCGCATTGGAACGCGGCATGGGAAGGACTGTAAAAAAGCGTTCTTTTGACGGACCCGCATTCGGCGACGGCGGCATCGCATAGTCCGTGCCGGATCGCTGACATTGTTCCGTGGCGAAGACGCTGACAAGTTCGCGGCGGACAACAGCCGGTGGGGCTGGTGGTAGGGCCCGTCGTGTCGGTGGACGTGGTGATGTCGCGGGCTTGGACATGAGATGTCAGTGCGTTGGTCGCGGGTCTGTCAGTGGATGGCGTGGTCGGGGACGGGGGGCTCGTTGCCGATGCCGGGCGGGGCCGCCACACCCCGCGCGCGAGCGATCCTGGAGGCATGGCCCGCCGCCGGTACTGCCACATCTGCGGCGCCGTGCTCCCGAAGAACGCGACACGGCGGCGCCTGTACTGCGGCCCGGCTTGCCGGGCCCAGGCGTACAGGGACCGGCAGGCCATCGAACGGATCGGAGCACTGGGCAGGCTGCTGCTGAAGGCCGCGGCCACCGACGACAAGCGCCTGCTCAGGCGCCTGCTATGCCCGATCTGCGGGCACATGACCTACGCGGCCGGGTCCCGCCGCAGGGACGCCCGCTACTGCTCTGCCCGTTGTCGAGACCGTGCCTACCGGCGTCGGCACCGGCAGTACCGTCACGTCAAGGCGTCGGAAAAGCAGGCCGTACCGACGAGTACGACGCGTTGACGTCACGCAACGCCGAACACTGCGTGGAGTCGTCCCAGGTCAGCGGTAGCGCCGGAACCTACCGGCCGGTTTCCCTGCTGTCCGAGCCAGGCCAACGGGATGTCCAACCCACTGACATTTCCGTGCCCACCCACAGCTACGGCGGCGAGGTGGGTCACGCGGTGGTTGCGGGTCGGGTAGCTCGTCCATGAGGAGGAGGCTGTAGGTGACGCTGCGCGCGAGTGTGTCCGCGGTGGGTCCGCGTTCGATCAGCCGGGCCTCGGCGAGGGTGTCGAGCGTGAGGTGTTGTCGCACGGCGGGACCGTCGCCGTGGTTGTCGATGCCGCCGTCGAGGAACACGCGCAGCAGCGCGTCGGCTTCGTCGATCCGCAGGGACACGTCCGCGCGGCGCCAGGGTTCACGCGAGTAGAGGTCGTCGAGTCGGGCGGGGCCGTGTTGGACGAGGGTGGTGAGCACGATCAACGAACAGCGAAGTACCAGACGGCAAGAGCGGCAAGAGCTATGACAACCACGACCAGTGCTGGGATACCCGGCACCGCCAAGAGTCCCAGTGGTGGCCGGTCCATGGTCGCCGGCCCGAGAGGAATGACATGGACGAAGGACGGCTCGTCCGAGTCCCAGACGATCCGCCCCTCCGAGTTGCGGTGTCCGTGATACAGATTCCCGGCGACGTGTCGGCGCCATAAGTGCCCGGCGATGTCGGTCATCTCGACGACGCATTGGGCCGGGTCCGGTTCACCGCCGCCGCCGGGGAGTATCTGCGTGATGGAGGCTCGTGCGCCTAAGAGTCCGCCTAGCGCCGGCGACGCCAGCACCTGGTCACCGTAACGAAGAGTCACCTGGGTGAACGGCTGGTTGCTGCCGTTCGTGACGGTGAGCTTCCAAACCCTCGCCGAGGTGTCAAGGGACGACTCTTCGTGGCTGACTTCCACCCGGAGCGTGGATGCGTGGAGGGAAACTTCCCGACGCTCGGCTTCCTGCTCCCGCTCCCGCAGGTGCTGCTCACGAGCTTCCAACTCCTGCCCTTGCCGTCTCTGATTCCGGTAACCAACGTGAGTGAGCCCTAGACCCACGAGCCCCGTCACCGTTCCGGCTACCCCAAGAATGAGCTCCATCATGAGAGCACTGTGAACTTTGAGATCGAAGGTGTCGAGAGGATCCCCAACTTCAGGCCGAGGAGTTGCAACTACGAGGTTCAGGGACGGGAGTGCGCGATGATCCGGGCATCGGTCCTGACAAACGTGGCCGACCTTCTTCATGGCACCGAGCTTGACCGCCACTGACACATTCCGTGTCGCGACCAACTGACATACCCAGGTCGCCCGACAGGGCGTCACCGGCGCTGCCCGGCGCGCTGGGGCCCGGCGACGGTCGGGGTGGCCGCGCCGGGACCGAGGGTGTCGCCGGGGTGGGAGAAGGTCACCGCGAACACGGCGACGTGAACGGTGCTTCGGCCGGTCGCCGCCGACCGGGTCGCGTCGTGCAAGGGGGCGCTCGTGGGCGTGGGCGTGGTCGGACGGACCGACGTCCGGGCGGCGGTGGGTGCTGCCGTGGCCGGGGAGGGGCTGTCGGTGGGAACGATGTGCCGGTGGGCCCAGACGGTCAGGTCACCGATGACCGTGTCCAGGGCTCGCCCACGGCTGGTGAGCGCGTACTGTCCGCGGTATCCGTCGGTGCGGGCGACGAGGCCGTCGTCCTGGAGTTGGTGCAGGCGCAGGCCCAGCATGGCGTCCTGCAGGCCGGGGGCGGCCTGCTTGAGGTCGCTGAACCGGACCAGGTCGCGGTCGCGCAGGGCTTGCAGGATCGGGAGGGTGTGGCGGTTGCGCAACGCAGCGAGCGTCTGCTCGGTCGACTCCGCCTGGGGGAGCGGCCCGGTGTGGGCGAGGTGTTCGCGCGACCAGGCGGCGAGCGAGGTGTGTACCGGCTCCAGCGACCGCCCCGCTGTCGTCAGGCGGTAGCCGGAGTGCCGGCCCTGGTGGGTGGCGGCTTCGACGAGGCCGTCCTGGGCGAGGCGGGTGATCCGCTGGGACACCAGGCTGACGGAGAGCCACGGAAGCGCGCGAGCCACCTCACCCGTACGCAGATGTTCGCCCGGGGCTTGGGCCATGGTCTGCAGGACCCAGGTTGACCAGCGCGGGTTGAGCATCGCCACCGCACGTTCGGTGTGTTCGTCGGCGAGCGGTGAGGTGGTCGTGGGCATGACGGGTCCTTTGACAGGTGCGGTGAGGGATGGTGCGGGTTCGGTTTCAGCGAGCCCGGCGTCGGCCGAGGTCAGGGGCCTGGGCGCCGGTGGCCGTGGTCGACGGTGGGACGGGGGGCTGGGCCGTCGGGTGGGTCGCGCGTTCGGCCGGGGTGGACACGATTGACAGCGCGCGGTGCCTGGGGTCGATTTCGCGAGTCCTGCGTTGCCCGTGTTCCGGGGGCGGTGGTGGGGTGCAGGCGTTGTAGGCGCCGATGAGCAGGCTCAGGTGGTGGCGGGCCTGTTCGCGTTCTCCCGCGAGGAATTCGATCCGTGCGGTGGGCACTCCCGACGTGTTTTGTGGTGGCGTTTCCGCGTCGGTGCCCATAGCCGCCAGGGCGTTCGCGGCGGCGTGCGCGACCTGTCGGAAGATGAGGTCGCGGGTGTTGAGGTTCAGTGCGCAGTGGACGATCAACGAGGCCATCTGTTCCTGCGCGGGGTTCTCGTGGTGCCGGTGGCGCAGTGTGGCCACAGCGTCCGGGCCCAGGAGTTCGTCCAGGACGCGGGTTCCCAGGAGGGAGCCGGGCGGGGGGAGTTCCTTGTCCATGGGGTCCTCGTACGGGCGGTTCAGCGGCGCGGTGCCGGGCGCGGCGAGAGCGCGGCGGCGGGAACGCGCGCGGTGGGCGTGGTCGGTGCGGGTCCGGCATGTGCGGAGCGGGCGCGGGCGGCCTGCGGGGTGCGGTCGTTGCCGGCGTGGTTGGTCCGCAGGCGCGCAGCAGCGGCTTCGTAGACGCTCAGGTCGGCGCGTGGGCCGGCCGCGACGATGACGATGTCCTGATGGTCGCGGGGGCCCGAAGGCTGCGGCATTTCGATGTACACGACACGCCAGTCGGCGGCTGGGCCGACGTAGAGCTTGCGGCAGCCGTCGAGTTCGCGGGCCTGGTGGTTGTCGAGTCGGGGGCCGCGGATGTGGGTGCGCATGACGTCGTGCACCAGGGCCAGGGCATCGGCGCGGATGTCGCGGGGCATGCGGTCCAGGTCCTCGATGGCTTCGGGCAGGGCGTTGAATCCCCACCGCACGACGCTCATCGACCGGGCCCGGTGGTCGGGGCCGTCCCCGATGACTGTGCGGGATGGGCAAGGGTCGGTCCGGTCGGTCCCGGGCCCGCCGCCGCGGTGCGGCTGCGGGCCGCCGCTGTTTGTGAGCGGCCCACCGGGTCGGCGCCGGTTGCCTGTGACAGGGGGTCTTCGCGTGTGGTGAGCCATCGCACGGCCGTGTCCCGGTCGGGGAAGCGCCCTTCGCGCACCGAGTAGCGCCAGGGGTCGCGCAGGACCTGTTCGATCTGCACCACGAACGGCAGCTCGGCATCGACGGGTTTGTCGTCGTGCATGACGACCCGGGTTTCGGCGCTCTGGTCGGTGTCGTAGTCGCAGGAGTGCTCCAGGACGCGGAGCCGGTTGCCGGCTTCCCGCGTGCGGCTCTCGATCTCGTGTGTCTGCGGGTCGACGGGTGCGAGTTGTTCGGGATCGCGGACCTGCCGGTCGGGATCGGCGCCGCGCTCCAGAAGCCAACCCTTGGCGAGGGCGAGAGTGGCGGCCTGTGCGTGCTCGACGCGGGCGGTGGCCGTCAGGGGATCCCGCGCGATGGGCACCACGCGAAGCCATGGGTAGCCGCCGGGCGCCCGTGGTGCGGCCAAGCCGCCGAGCGCCAGGAGGTGTTCACTGCCGTCGATCTGCGCGGAGACCGGAAGCAGATCGGGCGCATGCAGGCACAACTCCTCGATCGCCTCGGCCGCTTCGTCGTCGGCGGGTGTCCAGTCCTCCAGGTCGAAGTCGTACACGAAACTCCCTTCGGACAGGTTCAGGCCGCAGACGGCAGGTCGACGACGGTGGACTTGGGGCCGAGGCCGGCCACCGGCGCGGCGGCGGGGCTGGCCAGGAGACGGTGGTTGGGGCGGGTGGCGTTGGTGGTGCACGCGCCGAACGGGCCGCCGGGGTCGCGGAGTTGGGCGAGGGTGGGGTCGAGGTGGTCGCGGTGCCAGGTCGCGGGTCCGGTGAGGCCGGCCTCTGCGTCGGTGAGCTGCTGGAACGCCAGCCACAGGCCGTGCAGGCGCACCACCGCCTCGGGATGCTCCTGCCATCGTTCGCACCAAGGCCGGTTGGTGCTGATCTCACGGCCGTAAACGGGGAGCAGCAGGTCCTCGACCCACAGGCGCAGCGCGGCAAGCTCGGCGGTGTACTGCGGAGGGTCGAACGCCAGGATGCAGATCGACGTGGTCTTCGGTTTCGACTCGCTCCCCGCCCCGTCCGCGCTCGACGGTTCGGACACGGCGTCGTCGAAGTCCTCGTTCGCGACGGAGAGATGGTCCAACACCTGACGCTGTGCGAAGAGTTCTCGGGTCAGTCGGTCGATGATCGCCCACAGTTCCTCGGCCGCGACGTCCTCGGTCGTAACCGAGCCCGCGTCCGGATCGGACGGGACATCGGTGTCGGTAGCGGATGGGAGCCGTCCCGGCGGCAAAGGCTCGAAGTCGGTTTCAGTCATGAGGAGATGGCCCTTTCTCGGCGGGGCAGGGGAAGCGGCCGGGTCGGACGCGAGCCGGGAGTCGACCCGGCCGCTCGGGTCAGGCCGCGAGTTCGTACTGGGCGGCCTCGGCCAGTCGTGCCTCGGCGATGTCGGCGTACTGCGGCGAGTACTCGACGCCGATGAACCGGCGGCCCTCCATCAGGGCCGCGACGCCGGTCGTGCCCGAACCCGCGAACGGATCCAGGACGACACCGCCGGGCGGGCACAGCGTGACCAGCTCGCGCATCACTGACAGCGGCTTCTGCGTGATGTGCTTGCGGTCCTTGCGCGGCTGGGATGCGGTGTACAGCCCGGGCAGGTAGACGGGGTTCCGGGCGGCGTCGACCCCGCCCTTGCTGCCCCACACGATGAACTCGCAGGACTGCTTGATCCGGCCCTTCTGCGGCCGACTCGCGGGCTTGTGCCAGGCGGCGACGCCGCGCCACGTCCACCCGGCCATCTGCATCGCGTCCGTGAGCGACGGCAGTTGCCGCCAGTCGATGAACACGATCGCGGTGCCCGTGGGCACCGTGGCCCGATACGACTCCCGCAGAATTTCCGTCATCCACCTGGTGAAGCTGCGCTGGTCCTTGTTCTCGTCGCCGAAATCCGGGAGTCCGCCCTTCTCGGACGTGTACTTGGACCGTGCGCTGCGTGTGGTCCGGTCCATGCTCGTGCGCCCGCCGCTGTTGTACGGAGGGTCGGTGACGAGCGCGTCGACGCTTTCGTCGGGGAGCCCCGAGAGAACACTCAAAGCGTCTCCTCGATGCAGGGCGTAGGGCATAGGCGTGAGCCTTTCTCGAAATAAGGAGGAGGCCATCCCGGGATCGCGACGATCAATCGGCACCGGCGATGGGAAACGGAGACTAGACCCGATGCGTGACGCCACAAAATCGTTCTCCTGATTCCGAAGGTGCGGCACAGGGAGGCCGAAGAATCGTCGAACGACCCCCGGGAACTGCGTCGACTGGAACAAACATGCAGGCAGGGGCCCCTGTGGCATGTTCGGGAATGCCGCGCCATGCCGTGCCGTCCGTATTCATTGATTCACGCGGGACTCGTGCATCCTCACGATTTTGCGGCGTCACGACTCGGGTCTAGTCTCCGGTCGTGTTCCAAGGAAATCCCCGACGCCCGGGGCATTCTCGGACCGTGAGGCGCCAAGCCGATCGATCTACGGAACAGCGTGGCATAAATGGTGGGATTCACATCGACGCCCGCGTGTTGCCCCGCGTCCAGGCGGGGTGAATCGGATTCCCGGTGCGGTAACACCGGGCCTCCGGACGAAGTCGGGTGCGTACCGCAATCGGAAACCGAAGGCGGTGCGCGCCCGCCAATGAATCGAGGCGTGATGAAATCGAAACGGATACTGCCCCCGGATATCTCACGGGCGCAGCGACACTCCTGGCCCGGGCGGATGCGCGAGGGCCGTCCGTGAAGAAGGCGGGGCTCATCGTCGGGGCGATCGCCCTGTCGCCGTTGGTGATGATCGCGCCGATCGTGATCGCGCTGTCGGGCACCGCCTCGGCCAAGTGCGCGAACACCTCGTCGGAGGGCGCAGACGACTCGGCGGCGATCGCCGAGGAGGTCAAACGCATCCTGGCCGGCCTCAGTGGCAACGTGCACATCCCGCAACTGCTCAACCCGCGCGAGCAGATCCCAAATGCCCAGACGATCGTTGCCACCGGCCAGGCCCTGAAGGTCTCGGCCCGCGGGCAGACCATCGCCCTGGCCGTGGCGATGCAGGAGTCGACGTTGATCAACCTGTCCTACGGGGACAGGGATTCGGTCGGCTTGTTCCAGCAACGCCCGTCTCAGGGCTGGGGCTCGGTCGAGCAGATCATGGATCCGGTCTACGCGGCTACGAAGTTCTACTCGGCCCTCAGGAAGATCAAGGGCTGGGAGCAACTGACGCTGGGTCAGGCCGCGCAGACCGTCCAGCAATCCGGGTTCCCCGACGCGTACGACAAGTGGGAACCCCTGGCCACGGCCCTTCAGAAGGCCATCGAAGGAGTCCTGCCCCAGGTCGGCACCACGCCCGTGAACCCCGCCGCGCCGCCCGTCATCGTGAGCCCGACCTTTATCGACCGGCCGACCACCGGCATCCCCGTGTCGCCTGACAGTCCCATCCCCGCAGCCACGCCGTCGACCTCGACCGCACCCTCGACGCCGGTCTCACCGCCACCGCCACCGCCACCGGCGCGGGCCGGCCTGGCGGGATGTACCTCGACCGCCGGCTCCGGGGCCGGCGGTGACGGCTCGGGCTTCGGAACCATTCCCGCCGGGGCATTGCCCGAGGGCTACGCGATCCCCACGGACGCGCCGCCCGTCGTGCAGACGGCGATCCGCTGGGCGCTGGGCCAGCTCGGCACGCCCTACCAGTGGGGCGGCACCTGCATGGATCCGCGCGGCCCGGACCCGATGGGCCGCTGCGACTGCAGCTCGCTCATGCAGCGGGCCTACGCGGCGGCCGGCATCCAGCTCACCCGCACCACATACACCCAGGTCAACGAAGGTACGGCGGTCGGCGTGGCCGACCTGCGACCCGGCGACCTCGTGTTCACGCGTGGCACCGCCGCCGTCCCCGAACACGTGGGGATGGTCATCGGCGGCGGTCTCATCGTCAACGCGCCCAAGACGGGTGACGTCACTCGTATCGCGACCATCGCCGCGTGGAAGCCGCAGATCCTCGCGGCCCGGCGCATCGTCGCCGGCTGATCCGACCCCTGCACGACCTCTCGCCGCCGGCGCTCTGCCGCGGCGCTCCTCCCTCTCATCGCGCATCGCGCCAGGAGTTCGCATGAAGCTGCTCGAAAAGGCCCAAAACCTCGCCTTCGACCCGGGCGTCCAGCCGAAGGAGGGTGGCCTTCCCGGCCTGTCTGTCCTCAAGGACGTCGTCTCCTCCGTCAACCTCTTCGGGATCATCGCGATCGTCGGCGCCCTGTGCGTGTCCGGCGCCGTGTGGGCCTGGGGCAACCACAGCGGAAGTCACCAGGCCGAGGCCAACGGCAAGAAGGGCGTTCTCATTTGCAGTGCTGCGGCACTGCTTCTTGGCGGGGCCAACGGCATCGTCGCCTTCTTCTCGGCCATGGGCACCAAGATCCAGTGAAGGGCCGCTCGAAGGACTCCATCACGTTCGGCGCGAACCTGGACATGCGCACCCGCATCCTGCTGGGCGGCACGGTGCTGCTCATCCTGATGGCGGCTACCGCGCTGCTGGCCTGGGCTACCACCGATAACGCCCCCTCGCATCGCGGACCCGACACGGCGAGCCGCCCCACGACGGCCCCCAAGGGTGCCACCACGGAAGCTCCGGCGGCTTCCGATACGGGGCTCTCCCGGACCTCGGACCCGGTGGTGTTCGCGAAGGCGTTCGCGAAGGACCTGTGGTCCTACGACACCCGCGTCGAGACCCAGACCGGGCATCTCGCCGCGCTGCAGGGCTGGTTGACGCACGAGAGGGACTACGCCGATCCGGACTCCGTCGCCCGGGCGGTACCGGATCCGGTGTTGTGGTCGCGGATGCGCGACGGCGGTCAGTACGCCACCGCAGAGGTCGCGGAAGGCCACATCCCCGCGTCGTTCACCGCCGCGCTCAACGCCGAGCCGGACCGGATCACCGACGCCTACGCCTACGCGGTGACCGTCACCGGCAAGCAGAGCATCCGTTGGAACGGCTCGGGGGGCGGCGCGGAACCGCGCACGGTGACCCTCGCCGTCCAGTGCCGACCGGACAAGGACTGCGCCCTCGTCGGCATCACGCCGAACATCGCGCCCTGACCCCACCCACGTAGAAAGGAGGAATCCCCATGGGGGTCTGCAATGTGCCCTTGGTCGACAAGGTCTGCGACGCGGTGGGAGGCGTCGTCTCCAGCACCGGCGCGGCCATCACCGACGGCATCGGCGCGTGGATGGCCAAGAGCATGGGCGAACTCGCCGCCAGCGCCGCCGACCTGGCCGCACGCGCCGTCGACACCACCACCAGCGTCGACCTGAACGCGAGCTGGTTCCGCGACAACTACGCGTTGCTGCTGCCCATCGGCCTGGTCATGATCGTCGGGACGTTCTGCGCCCAGCTCATCCGGGCGGCGATCCGCCGGGACGAACAGGCACTCGCCCAAGCCGTCACCGGCACCGTCATCGGCGTCATGTTCCAGTTCGGTGCGATCGCCTTCACCTCTGTCGCCCTGACCGTCGTGGACGCCTTGTCCGCCGGACTGTTCCAGGCGGCCGACTCGTCGATCGAGGCGTCGATCCGCCGGATCGTCCAGGTGTCCAGCTTCGGATCGATGTATCCGCTGGGCTGGGCCGTCGCCGCACTCGTCGCCCTGGGATGCGCCGTCGCGTGTTTCCTGTACTGGGGCGTGATGGTCTTTCGCAAGGTGTCCATCCTGATCATGGTCTCGCTGGCCGTGTTCGCCGGTGCGGGCGGCGGTTGGGAGGCGGCGCGGCGCTGGCGTCGCGGCTGGATCGAGGCCACCGCGACGCTCGTCGTGAGCAAGCTTCTGATGACCGTGGTCTTCGTGCTGGGCGTCGCGGCCATGGGGAAGTCGGACAGCTCCGACGGCCTGGCGGCCCTGAGCGACGTCATGGCGGGGATCGTCGTGATGGCGATCGTCTTGTGCTGCCCGATGGTCACGTACAAGTTCATCCACTGGGCCGGGGAAGGCGGCAACGGTCACGACCTGCATGGCAGTGCTGCGGCGGGTCTGTCCACCGCCGCGGCGGCTGCGCAGAAGGCCGGCGGCATGGCCATGGGCGCCGCAGCCAAGGGCGGTGCCCCGCAAGGTCCGTTGAAGTTCCCCGGCATGGGCAAGGACGGCGTCCTCGGAGGTATCGACCCCTCCGGCGGAGGCGGCGGTGGTGGTGGCGGAGGCGGCGGCGGGCCGACGCGGTTCAAGTTCGGGGAGGACCCGAGCGCCTCGGGCGACAAGGGCCAACCGCTCATCAAGAGGCCGCAGTCCGACGGAGACCAGGGCCGGCCGCTGATCCGCCGGGCAGGAGAACCCGGTCCCTCGGTCAAATCCCCGGGGCCCGGTTCGTCAGCCGCGCCTGACACGGCACCCGCGCCCACCGGTGGCGTGTCCGCCTCGGCGAACACCGGCACCGCCGCTTCGGCACCCGAGTCCGCATCGTCCCCGGCGCCGGACTCGGCGCCCGCCCCCGCCGGTGGTGTATCCGCCTCGGCGAACGTCGGCACTGCCACAACGGCACCCGGGTCGGGATCGACGCTGCCCGAGACCGGAGGTTCGGCACCCGCCACCACCGTTCCGGCCCGCTCGGGGGCGCCCTCACGCCCCACCCCCACAGGGGGCGGATCCCCGGCACCGGCATCGGGCTCCGCTCCTCGTGCCGGAGGGACGACCCCTTCGCCCACAACAGGGAGCGGACGGCTCACGCCGATCAATCCGGTTGCCGCTCCCGGAGCGGGACGCATCGGTCCGTCCCCGCAGGGTTCGTCGACGCCGAACCGCTGGGTCTACCCGAACAAGCCGCCCACCGGCGACTGACGGACGCCACCCGATCGCCGTGGCCGCCGCCGATGACGCGGCGGCGGGCACGGCCCCGCCCCGCCGACCATCCGTCGAAGGAACCACCCCATGACTCTCGAAGAACCCCCTGCCACCGTGCGATTCCCGCACCGCTCCCGGCGCGGCGTCCTCCTCGGCCTCACCTGGCCCCAACTCATCGTCGCCGCCACCATCGGGATCCTGCTCCTGGCCACCATGCTCACCCTGGGCCTGCTCACAGCCCTCAAGCTGATCCCTCTGTGGGCAGCACTGGCCGCGCTGGTGATCGTTCGCCACCGAGGCCGATCCCTCGCCGAATGGGCACCCATCGCCGGCCGCTACGCCCGTCGACGTGCCCGCGGCCAACTCGTCTGGCTCGCCCGCCCCACCTCACGACCGCGCCGCGACGGCGTACTGCACCTGCCCGGCACCGCCGCGTCGGTACGCGTGGTCACCGCCCCGGGCGGGGAACTCGCCGCTGTCCACGACCCGCACTCCGCCACCCTGACCGCCGTCGTCCGCGTCGCCTCCCGCGCCTTCGCCCTCTTGGACCCGGCGACGCAGAACCACAACGTGCACGGCTGGGGCCGGGTGTTGGCGTCGATGGCCCGGACCGGGCAGATCGCCCGAGTCCAGGTCCTGGAACGCACCGTGCCCTCCAGCGGCGACGCCCTCCAGCGCTACTGGGCCGAGAACGGCAACCCCGACGCGCCACTCGCCGCCGACATCTACACCGACCTGCTTACCGCAGCCGGCCCGGCAGCGGCACCGCATGAGGCTTACGTGGCCGTCGCGTTGGACCTCACCGCGGCACGGCGCCTGATCAACCAGGCCGGCGGTGGCCTCACCGGCGCCTTCGCCGTCCTGTCGCAATTGACCGCAACCTTCGACCAGGCCGCGCGACCGGCAGGCGTAATACCGAACGGATGGCTTACCGCCCAGGAGATCGCCGCCGTCGTACGCACCGCCTACGACCCCGCGTCGCTGACCGCCCTGGACCGCTGGTCCGACGAGGGCCGCGCCCAGGCCGAACCGGCGGCGGCCGGACCCGTGGTGGTCGTCGAGGAGGCGGACCGCATCCGCACCGACACCGCCTTCCACGCCACGTTCTGGATCGAGAACTGGCCGCGCACCGAAACCCATTCGGGGTTCCTGCACCAGTTGCTGTTCACCTCCGGGGTGCGCCGCACCCTCTCCCTCGTCTACACCCCGCAGGGCCTGGAATCCGCGCTGCGCGACGTCCAGCGCCGCAAGGCCACGGTGATCGCCGACGCCAACGAACGCATCCGCAAGGGCCAGGTGGACAGCGAGTCGGACAGCGTCGAGTACGCGGACATCAAGCAGCGCGAACGCGAGCTGATCGCCGGCCACGCCGACGTCGCCCTGACCGGGCTGGTCACCGTGAGCGCCGAGACGAGCAAGGACCTCGACGCCGCCTGCGCGCAGATCGAGACCGCCGCCGTCGCGGCCCTGGTCGACCTGCGACGTCTGACCTGGCAGCAAGGCGAAGCCTTCACCACGGCCGCGCTGCCCCTCGCCCTGGCCGTCTGACGCACCGTCACCCACCCCCACCGCGAAAGACGGACGCCATGCCCGCCACCCCAGAGCAACTACACGCGCCGGAATCGAACTTCCTCCTGTTCGCGGCGATCGCCCTCGACTGCCACCGCACCGTCGACCTTCCGAGCCTCACCGGTGCCGCCACCCGCCGTGAACTCGACGACCTCCACGGCCACCTGATCGCCCTGCACCACCTGATCGACGCCCACACCACCCGCACCGCGCCGATCGCCGACGCCGAGGGCGACCACCTCAAGGCAGCCCGCACCCACCTTTGGCAGGCCGCCGAACAACTCCACCACGCCTACCACCACGCACCCCACGCCGACGGCGCCACCCCCGACCGCGACGTCTGCCGGCGCCGAACCCCCGAAGGCGCACCGGAACTGACCGTGTGTCAGCGCCACATCGGAGCCCTGACCCGGGTCCGCCGCCACGCCACACCCGCCGACCTGCGCAAGAGCGCACCGGGACCGGCCCACCGCACGAAGGAGAAGTAGAGGTGAGCCTCCGCCGCGCCAGCGCCAGCCCACTTTTCACCCCGGCCGCAGCACCACGCGCCGAACGCAAGGCCGCCCGCGCCCAACTCGACCGAGCCCAGGGCCGGGCCCGCCTCGCCGGACGCCGCGACCGCCGAAGCACCGCGTCCGGCGTCGACCCCGACACCGCACCGTTGTACCCACCAGCCGGACGCCCCGGCCCGGCCTCGGCGCGCGGCGGCAAGCTCCGACTGCCCGCCCATCGCATGACGACCGCGATCGCCAGCGGCGCCTACCCGTTCCTGGCCGAGGGCGGGCTGGGCGCCCACGGTCTCTACATCGGCCGCGACGTCCACGCCGAAGCCGCCTTCACCTACGACCCGTTCACCCTGTACGGGAAACTCGACGGCTTCACCAACCCCAACGTGCTGTTGGCCGGCGTGATCGGCATGGGCAAGTCGGCACTCGCCAAGTCCTTGGCAGTGCGGGCGATCGCCCACGGCTACCGCATCTACGTGCCGTGCGACCCCAAGGGCGAGTGGACCACCGTCAGCCGGGCCCTGGGCGGAGACACCATCGCGCTGGGCCCCGGGCTTCCCGGCAGGCTCAACCCGCTGGACGCCCCCGCCCGCCCGGATGGGGTCGACGAGCGGGACTGGTCGACAGAGATCCGCAAGCGGCGGCTCCTCCTCCTGGGCTCGCTCGCGCGCACAGTCCTGCGGCGCGACCTGCTGCCGATGGAACACACCGGCCTCGACGTCGCCCTGGACCGCGTCGTCGCTCTCGCCACCGACGAAAACCGCACCCCGCTGCTCGGCGACGTGGCCCACATCCTGGGCAACCCCACCGCCCTCGACACCGCCTTCGGCGAACCCGCCGGGCATCTGGGCGCCGCCGCCCAAGACTTGGCCCACGCATTGCGCCGGTTGGTGGCGGGCGACCTGGCCGGGATGTTCGACGCGGAGTCGACGGTCGCGTTCGACGCCAAGGCGCCGATGCTGAGCATCGACCTCTCACGCCTGGGTGCAGGCGGCGACGACACGGGCCTGGTGCTGGCCATGACGTGCGCGTCCGCCTGGATGGAATCGGCTCTCGCCGACCCACGCGGGGGTCGGCGCTGGGTGATCTACGACGAGGCATGGCGCGTCATGCGCCACGTTCCGCTCCTTGAGCGCATGCAGTCCCAGTGGAAATTGTCCCGCGGACTGGGGATCGCAAATCTGATGGTCATCCACCGCCTGTCCGACCTGATGAGCGCCGGCGACGCCGGATCCCGCGGACGCGCCCTTGCCGAGGGCCTGCTCGCAGACTGCAGCACGCGCATCATCTACCGCCAAGAGGCCGACCAACTCGCCGCGTCGGCGGGGCTTCTGGGGCTGACCGGCGTGGAGACGCAGGCGGTCGCCGCCCTGACCAAAGGCCGCGGACTGTGGAAGGTCGCCGGCCGGTCCTTCATCGTCCAACACCTCCTGCACCCGTTCGAGCTCGACCTCTTCGATACCGACGCCCGCATGCACCAAGACCCCCGTGAGTTCACCGGCACTGAAGGCTTCTCGTCAGCCCGGATCGACGAACCCGCGAGCCCCACGGAAGGGTCGTGAGGTCGTGAGCGACCCCCGCCGCGTCACATTCGCCTCTGCCGAAGAGGAGGCCGCAGCCCAGGACATCGACCTCTCGAACAGGTTCCGGGCCATCGGCTCCGCCGCCGCCGACCGACTCCCCATCCCCTTCCACATTGGCGGATACAACCTGGACCGAGAATCGATGATCGAACTCGGCGAGGACCTGTGGGGTGCCGACGAGATGCGGGAGGCCCTGATCACCACCCCGGGCCAGAAGCTGAACCTGTGCCTGCGTCGCGACGGCGACGTCCTGCTGATTCGGCACCCGACCGACCCGGACACCTTCCTCGCCGCGTGTCTGGCGCCCACGCACGTCAACCTCGACCACGACTGGACGCACGATCCCCACGCCCCGGCCGTGCTCCACGTCCCCGCCGACCCACACCGTGCCGTCGAAGCCATCGCGGCGATCCTCCTGCCTCAGCAGAAGGCCGCCGTCACCACGTTGCGTCAGGCCGCTGTCGCGGACGGCACCGAAGTTGTCGTCGGTGTCGGGCGGAGCTGGAGGCACGCCGGCCAACTCATCGCCCGCGTCACCGACACCGCCCACTGGGGGACCGTCAACGACCTCGAATACCACGGGCTCACGCGCACCGACCACTGCGTCTACACCCGCCCCGACTGGGATCAGCAGCAGGCCGAGCACCTCGTCGAACACCTCCAGCGCGCCGGTATCCGCATACGCCGAGGACCCGACTTCCCCGAGCCGGCCGTCGCCGCGCGCAGAAGCGGCGTGACCTCGGCGACCACCGTGACCACCGCACCGGGTCCGACGTCGAGCCCGCCGCGCCCCGTGGTCACCCCGGTGCGCCAGGGCCGGCCGCCGCGACCGTGAGCGCCGGCACCGAGACGCGCACCGAGCCCTCCCGGGCCGCCCAACACCTTACGGAGGCGACATGACCCGCGACGAGCGCAGCGAGTGGGACAGACGACACCAGGAACTGGACGACTTCGGCGTCCTGTACGACCTGTCCGCCACGATCGCGAACCGCCTGCCCGGCTGGTGGCAGAGCCACGCGAGCCGACTCTCCTCCCGCGAGCGACATCTCCTCGCCGACACGGTCTGGAACACCCGTGTCCTGTCCCGAACCGTGAACGCGCGGCAGAGCCCGCACGCGGCCGTCCTTCTCGGCCCGGCCGTCGAGCGACTCCTCGTGGTCCCGGTCGGACGCGACCGGTACCTGGTCGGTGCGCTGGCCCCATGGGGTGCCGATCCCCGGCACGACTACCCCCGCGACCCGCAGGCACCGCCCACCGCGGTGGTCACGCACGACGCCGAACAGGCAGCGGAGACCATCAAGGCGGAACTCCTTCCGTCCCTGCGAGCACGGATCGCCTCGCTCGACCCCACCCCGCGCCGCCGCATCGACACCGCAGCATCCTCGGCGACCGAACCGCACGTGCGCGTGGGGCGCGACCCCCTGTTCGACCTGGCGGTCGCCTACACCGGCGAGAACACGCCACAGCCCGCCCTGGACCTGCTCGCGAACTGGGGCTTCGAGTCCGCCGGCCCGGGCCGCCTGAGCCTCTACGACGGCGACATCGCCCTGGCACGCAGGGCCGTGCAGTCCCTACGCGCGGCCGGCGTCGTCGTCCACGCGGACCTGGCCGACGAGAACTCCCTCGCGGATCTCGCCACCGCCCTCAAGGCCGTGCCCTACAAACACGGCGCCCGGCACACCACCACCCCGACGCGGCTCCGACCGCTCGACCCACCACCCGGACCCACCGCACCACGCCGCCGCTGACGCCTCGAAAGGCAAAGACCCATGGCACCCGTCCCCTCGGCGGAGGTTTCGATCGGCGTCCACCCACGCTTCGGGATCGTCGCCCTGACCAACGACGCCACCCCCTCCCTGGCCGTCCGCCTGCTCGCCGTCGCCGGCTTCGACACCGTGAGGGTCGGCATCCACGTCCTGGACGACACCGACGACCACGTCGACGACCTGCGGCAAGCACACAACGTCGTCGACGTCCTGCGCCAGGCCGGTGTCCCCGTGCTCTCCGACCTGCCGCTCTCGACGACCACCGCCACCGTCGCGCGCGCCGCGACGACGACAGCCGCCGCAAGCCGCGAGTCGACTCCACCGGCGGCTCCCGCCGTCAACCGCCGTCCCGCCCGGCATCGCTGACCACCGCACCACCCAGGAGCCGCACCATGGCCACCACCCCCGACATCGTTATCGGCGACCACCCCACCCTCGGCGTCGTCGCCAACAACCACTCGAACCTGCCCGCCGCCAAGCAACTCCTCAACCGCCTCGGGTTCGAACGCATCACGGACAAGGGCCTCTACACCCTCACCGCGAGCAACCAACCCGCCGCCGACCGCGCCGCCCAGGCCGTCGCGATCCTGCGCGCCGCCCGCTTCGACGTCGAGACCGACCTGGCCTTCGAACCCGAACCCGGCACGCTGCGACCCGCACCCATCCCGCGCCGCGCACAGGCCGCTCCGGCGGAGGGCGAACCGGACGTCGCCTTCGGCAAGCACCCCACTCAGGGCATCGTCGCCGCCGTCTCCGACGACCGCCCCTACGCCCGGATGGTCCTGCGCGTCGCCGGCTTCCGATACGACCCCGACCTGGACGTGTACACCCTGCCCGCCGGCACCGACCACGCCACCGCGAGTGACATCGTCCGCCACGCGAGCCAGGTGATGGCCGCGACCGGCTCCGTGGTCCACGTCGTACCCGGCACCCTGAGTACCGAACAGAGCGCAGCGGCACCAGAGTCCGCGTCGGTCAACAACACAACGACACAAGAGCCGTCCGTCACTGACGAATCACCCGAGCCGGTCGCCGAACTCGACGGCCCCGCCGGCGCCCGGGCACTTCTGGAAGCCGTCCGCCGACTGATCCAGGCCGCCGCCGCGTGGTGCACCACCCGCGCCGCCACTGCGGGCGCCCACCTGGCCGACCGATTCACCGACGCCGCCCAGGCCCTGGGCCGGGTCGAAGCCTCCCTCGACCAGGCGAGCGAGCGCCTGCAGACAGATCGCCCCAACGCCATGACGACCACAGCTTCCGCGCAGAAACCGGCCACAGACCGGGGGCTCGTCGCGTCGTTGGCCCCGGAGGCGGGGGCCGCCGAGATCGGCACGGCGCTGGACCGGGTCACCGACGACGTCGGCGCGCTGACCGCGGTGCACGAACTCGTCGAGCAGGCCGCCCGCCAGTGCGCCGACCTCCCCGGCGAGATGGGGGTCGAACTCTCCGTACAACTCCGCGAAGCGGGCCGCGCCCTCGACCGGGTCGGGGGCGCCCTGATCGACGTCAGCGACCACCTCGCCGACATGCCCCAACCCTCAGCCGTCACCACCACGACCGCCCGCGCCGCCGCGACCCGCTCGACCCGCTCGACCCGCTCGACCGCCAAGACACCCGCACCGCCGACCGGCCGCACGCCCGTCGCCGCCCACCCGGCCTGGACCGCCCCTACCCCAGGTCGCCGCACCCGCTGAGGCGATCACGCGGTCCGCCCGCCCCGGCAGCTCGACCCGCTTCGACCCCACACCAGCAGTGAAGGAGACCCGCGTGGCCCTCGACCACACGCTGACCATGCTCCACGTGCCCGAGCACGGCATCGTCCTGCGGACCCGCGACGACACCCGACACCCCGGCCTCGAATCGACCATCGCGAAGGAGGGGTTCGTTTGGTCCGACAGCGCCCTCGCGTATGTACTCCCCGGTGATCTCACCGACCGGGCCCAGAGCAACCGAGCCGCGCGCCTGATCCGTGACTTCGAACCCCACGTCGCCCGGCTCCGGGTCGATCCCGAACTACACCATCTGCCGCTCGGTGCCCCGCTCATGGGCCTCGACGTCGGCCTGGCCCTGTACGCGACCGCTGCGGCGATCGAACTCCGGCCCCGCCCCCGGCACCAAGCCGCCGTGATCAATGAACTCCGCGACGAGTTCGGCGTACTGGACGGACTCGGAAGCGTCGTGGCAGCCCTCCGCACGCGCGCCGAGGACTACCCGGGACCGGCCCGACCCGAAATTCGGGACGAGCTGCGGGCAGCCGAAGAACACCTCGCGATCGTGGACGTGTCCCTCGAAACCGCAGCCTCCCTCCTGGCCGCCTGGAAGCCCCGGCGCACAAGCGCTGCGCAACCCGTTCGGACATCCGAACCGGGGCGGTGAACCCGAGCGATGCCCAGGGACCTCTCGGCCGACGACCACGACAACCCGCCCGCACACTTGGCGGCCGTCGCCGCGGACATCGACGCACTCGCCGCCTCCATGACCGGACCGGACGCTCTCGCCGAGGCCCTCCACCAACTCGGCTCACAAAGCGGGCTGTTCGCCGCTTTGGACAATCTGCTGCTCGCCGCCTCCACGCGTAGCCGCGGTGTCCCGGATCGCGACAGCGACCAAGTGCGCCTGCATTTGCGATACGCCCGAAACAACCTCGCCCGCGCCGCGAACGACATCGCCTTCGCGAGCGAATACCTCACCGCTCCCGGCCCACCCTCGACACGCGCGGCACCACGCGACGAGGCCCCGGTACAGACGCGCGTGGCCGATTCTGCCTACGGCCGTGGTTGGGCGCGACCCGGCCCCGCCGCAGCGCGCGCCGCGATCGCCGCCGCTCGCACCACAGCGGAACCCGAGCCCGAACCCCGACCGCTCGTGCGGCCCGCGCCGTGGGCGGCAACCACCGCCCAGCGGCACCGCAGGCGCTGACCCACCCACTTCCACAACCCCGAGGACGGCCATGCCCGTGCAGACCATCTGGACCGTGGACCACGCTTGCGGCCACACCGCCGACAAGGACCTCTCCCACAAGCCGGCGGACGAACGCAGCGGATTCGCCCGCTGGCTCGCGACCCGGGACTGCAGCGACTGCTGGCGTGCGACCCGAACCGGCGATGACGCCGACAAGGCAGCCTGGCTCGAACAACGCCGCGCCGCAGAGCAGGAAACCGCCGACGCCTGGTCGCAGCAGTACGCGATGCCACCGCTGGAGGGCACCGATCGAGCGGTCGCCTGGGGCACCCGCTGCCGATACGACCTCGTCTCGGCCGCGTACACCGCTCTGGTGATCGAAGGCGACCTCGACGAGGGGGAGTGGCAGACCGTCGAAGAGACGGCCCGCACGGTCACCCGCGCGGGATGGTGGATCGACCAGCGCGACAACGCCCCGAGCGACCTTCCCGAACTCCTCGAGGCCGCCACCGGAAGGGACCGCCCCAGCGAGAACCCCTTCCGATGACCCTCGAACCCGCGAAAGCGGAGCCCGCCCGACCCGCTCACCCCGAGATCGCGTCCGAGGAGTGGATTCCGGCGGACCCCGAGTCGGAAGACTCCGCACGCTACGTCGCCGGCCGCAGGCCACATCTGGCCTGGGTCGTGGACATCCCGACGCGTGACGAGTGGGATCACCCCGGCCGCGCGACGATCGGCTGTGACGAGGCCGCGCCGCCCGAACGGCGTTACCTCAGGTCCGTGCTGTGGACCAGCCCGACCGAGCGCCTGTGGGTGGCGATCCACAGCCACCACCCGACCGTCGACGACGCGATCCGACGGCTGGTCGAGACCTGCCCCCACCTCGACCGCACGCGGGTCACATCGCACGTCGCGCGAGTCGTCTCCGCCCGAGCCGCCCGCGCCCTCGGCCCCGCAGCACCTTTCCCCCGAACGCCCGTCCCTCGCGCCCTCTCGGCCTCCACACCACGTGCGTTGCCCTCACCGGACGCCCGTCCCCAGCCCGGGAACCGACGGTGAATCGCAGACCCGCACCCGAGACGCGGCACTCCAGAGGAGAACCCCCACGCCCGAACCGCCCATGCAGGGCCGCGCCATCACCGCGATCACCCGCAGCGCGACATGGGGGCCGTCGCTCAACGACACCCGTCCCACCGTGGTGATCACCCGTACCGAACACGGACTGATCGCCACCGGCAGCGAGAGATGGGGCTGAGAGCCCCTGCTCGCCGCCGGATTCCGGCCTTCCGCCGCGCACAACCCGTGGGAGAACGAATACGAACCAGACGGCCAAGACGACGTGCCGGCAGCGGCACGGACGGTGGCCGCACTGTCGGTCACCCGGTACCCCACCACGGTGGGCACCCACGCCACCGAGCCGGCCCGCGCCGCCGAACTCCTCAACCAGGCGGCCACCGTGATCAATCGCGACCCCGCACACGCACCGACGCCAACCGCAGGCCCGCCCCTCACCCGCGCCGCCGGTACCCAGACCATCACATCGGTCGCACCCGCCACGGATGCCGTGGTCCACGCCCACCCAGGCCCGGCCGACTTGCAGGCCCGCCGAGCGAGCTGACGCCGCCCCGCGCCGAAGCTCCACCCCCGCCGCACCCGCCTCCCGGCCCCAGTCCGGTCGAGGCACCGGCACTCCGCGTGACCCACCCCGCTGCGATCACCCATGCCCCAAGGAGCCACCCCCCTTGCCCCCACGCGCCTCCACACCCTCGAACACCCCCGGCACCGACGCCGCGCTGTACGCCATGCTCGGCGCCGCCGCCCTCGCCGCCGGCGGCGGAACCCTCGCCTGGATCACCGCCAACGCCACGAACACCCTCTTGAGTAACGGGTCCTGGACACCGTACGAGCCGATATCGGCGCTGCTTCACCCAGACCGAATATGGCCCGCACTGCCGCGCCCGGTCCTGCTGACCACGTGCTACGTCATCCCGGCACTCGTTCTCGCCGTCGCGGCCGTGATCGGGCTCAAGATCAGGGCCCGGTTCCAGGGCCGCAGCGCAGGGCTGGCCGGGCGGCGCGAGCTGGACATCCTGCTGCCGAAGGAGGCGACGGCCAAGGCCCGGTCGTTGCGGCCGTCGCTGAAGGACGTACCGGCAAAGGACATCGACCCCAACGATCGCGGCATCCGTCTGGGCACCCTCGCCCCCAGCTCCCACGAGGTGCGGTCTTCCTGGGAGGACGTTCTCCTGGCGATCATGGCCCCTCGCAGCGGCAAGACCTCCGGCCTGGCCATCCCCGCCGTCCTGGCCGCCCCCGGGCCGGTCCTGCTGACCAGCAACAAGGCCGCGAACGACGCGTACACGACCTGCCTCGACGCCCGTTCGCGCCTGGGGACGGTGTGGACGCTCGACCCGCAGCAGATCGCGCACGCCAGGCAAGACATGTGGTGGGACATCCTCGGCGACGCCGGCGATCTCGCCGGGGCCAGGCGACTGGCCGGGCACTTCGTGTCCGCTTCGGTCGACGAGGGCAATCAAGGCGATTTCTGGAGCACCGCCGCGGCCAACACGCTCACCGCCCTGTTCCTGGCTGCGGCCAAGGACAAGCGGCCCATCACCGACGTCCTGGCATGGCTCGCCTCACCGGCCGACCGCACCCCGGTCGACCTCCTGCAGGACCACCAGCTCGACGCGGTCGCCGCCCAACTCCAAGGCACCGTAAGCGGAGCCGTGGAAACTCGCGACGGCATCTACGAGACCGCGAGGCAGTACGCCGCCTGCCTGCTCGACCCCAGGATCGCCGCCTGGGTCACCCCCACCCCCGGCCTCCCACGGTTTCGCCCCGAGCACTTCGCCACCAGCACGGACAGCCTGTTCCTGCTCAGCAAGGACGGCGGAGGCTCGGCAGGGGCGATCATCGCCGCAGCCGCAGACGCGGTCATGCGCGCCGCCGTCGCCCAGGCCGAACGCGCGGGAGGCCGACTCGACCCGCCCATGCTTGCGATCCTCGACGAGGCCGCGAACGTCTGCAAGATCTCGGACCTGCCCGACCTGTACTCCCACCTGGGATCACGCGGCGTCATCCCGATCACGATCCTGCAGAGCTACCGGCAGGGCGTGCGCGTCTGGGGCGAATCCGGCATGGACTCACTGTGGAGCGCGGCGACCATCAAGATGATCGGCTCCGGCATCGACGACGCGGACTTCGCCGACAAACTCTCACGCCTGGTCGGGGACCACGACGTGCAGACGGTGTCGCACTCGACGAGCGAGTCCGGACGTTCCACCAGCACGAGCATGCGCCAGGAACGCATCCTTCCCCCCGACGCGATCAGAGCGCTCCCCAAGGGCAAGGCCCTCCTGCTGGCCACCGGCATCCGCGCGGGCCTCCTGGACCTCAAGCCCTGGTACAAGGAGAAGACGGCCAAGGCCATCGGCGCCGACTCCGCCCGTGCCACCGCGCAGATCACCGAACGCGCCCTCGCCAAGCACCTGACCCGCGACGACGTCGAGACCGCCGCATGAGCGCGCCGGCCCTTCGTATCCTCAGTCTCGGTGCCGGAGTCCAGAGCGTCCGGCAGGGAGACGTGTTCGACGCGGTTGCCGACGCCGAAATCGAATCCGGCGACGTGGACGGCTGCCCGCCGTGGACCTGCCGATCCGGCACACCCCTCCAGGACGACTACGGGAAGGCCGCATGATCCTGGACCTGTTCGCCGGACCGGGCGGCTGGAGCCAGGGACTGCGCGACCTCGGCGCGATCGACCTGGGCATGGAATGGGACGAGTCGGCCTGCGCGACACGGATCGCCGCCGGGCACGCGACCCTGCGCACGGACATCGCCGCCCACCCGACCGGACCGTTCCTGGGACACATCACCGGATTGATCGCCAGCCCCCCGTGCCAGGCATGGTCGACGGCGGGCAAACGACTCGGACTGCGCGACCAGCCACTCGTCCACCAGGCGGTCGCCGACCTCGCACGCGGAATCGACAACCGAAAAAGGCTGCTGACGGTCTGTCAGGACCCGCGGTCTCTCCTCGCCGCCGAACCGATGCGCTACCTGCACGCCCTGCACACCCACTCCGGCCGCCCGGAATGGGTCGCGATGGAAGAGGTTCCCGACGTGCTCGCGCTGTGGCGACAATACGCCCAGATCCTGCGGACCTGGGGATACAGCGTGTGGGTTGGCATCCTCAACGCCGCCGACTACGGCGTCCCCCAGACCAGGAGACGCGCGATCCTCCTCGCCTCCCGCATCCGAGTGGCCGCGCCACCCGAACCCACCCACGCCCGAGAAGCCCAACAGCACGGCCTGTTCGGCCCCACCCGCACGGCCTGGGTGACGATGGCCGAGGCCCTCGGCTGGAACGACGAAACCACGATCAACGCCCGCGGCGAACGACGAGGCCCCGGCGGCAACGAGTTCGAGACCGGCAAACCGTCATGGGCCCTGACCGGCTCGACCCGAAGCTGGGCACTCCGCAGCAACTCGCAAGCCCACGCCGCCATCCGACGACTGGACGAACCCGCCCCCACCATGTTCTTCGGCCACCGCGCCAACGAAGCCCGCTGGACGCCGAGCACCCCCGAAGATGTCGACCGCGCCTTGTCCATCGCGCCCAAGGACCCCCGACTGCGTCTGACCGTCGCACAAGCCGGCCTGTTGCAGTCCTTCCCCGCCGACTATCCCTGGCACGGCGGCCGGAGCCGACAGTTCGAACAGATCGGCAACGCCGTCCCACCCCTGATGGCCCGGCACCTGCTCGCGGCCCATACCGCGCCGAGACGCGACGACTTCGACCTCGCGGCATGAGCGACCGCGCCATCCCAGCCTGTGGACACCGGCGAGATCCCTGGAGGCGTTGTGCACCCCCATCTCCATGCCGAGCAAGCCCTCCTCGGCGCCCTACTGGTGGAACCCGACCGGATCGAGGACGTACGCGGTCTGCTGCTGCCCGAACACATGTATCGGCCCGCCCACGAAGCCCTGTACCGCGTCCTCCTCGAACACCCCGAACACCGCTCGCACGGACGGCGCGTCGCGACGGCAGAGCGGGTGATGGCGCTCGTGGCAACGGCCTCCGCGCACGCGGCCGGCCTGACACCCGTCTACGCACACACCCTCATGGCCGCCTGCCCCCACCCGCGCAATGCGGCCCTGTACGCCACGATGATCATCGAAGCCTCCGACCATCGCGCCCTTGCCCGACCAGCGACCCGACTCGGCCAAGTCGCAGCCGCCGACCAAGAACGCGACGGCCTCACCGACACCCTCGACCACCACCGAGCCCTCCACGCCGTCCTCGACAACCTCGCCCACCACTGGGGCGAACCCCACAACACCCTCACGCCCCCCGAAACTCGGACCCTGCCGGCCACCCCGCCGTGCCGGCGCGACCTCGCCGACGAACAGTCCTTGGTGGCCGCCCTGATCGTGGATCCGGCGCCCCTCGCCGGGATCCAACGGTGGCTGATCGCAAAGGACTTCGTCGACCCCGGCCACGCCGCGCTGTACCGGACCATCGGGGGGCTGGTCCACCGCGGCGAACCAGTCGATCCCCTCACTGTGCTGTGGGAGGCCCAACGACGTGGCCATCTCGCAGACGGCAGCCTCGCCAGCGAACTCGTCCTGAAAATCGGCGGAACCGGCGTCCCCGGCAGCACCGACTACTGGGCCGGACGCGTTCTGCGAGCGGCCCTACTGCGCACGGCGGTCACCGGCGCCCACGCCGTGCGCAGCCATGCCGAGAATCCGACGCTGGCGATCCGCTCCCTCATTGCCGCCGCGCGCCATGCCCTGGCTCCGCTCGACGCGATCAGCAATCGGTGGCACTCGGCTACAGGACCCTCGGTCCCGAAAACGGTCTCCGGAGCAACCTGCGGGCCCGGCAGCTCTACCGCAGCCGCAGCGCGTTCGCGAGGCCCCGTCAGCTCGACGAGATACGCGAGCACTGCGCCGGCAGTGCCCCACGAACCAGAACTCGCAACCGTTGATGGCGCCACCATGCGGCGGCCATTGAGCCGCAGCCCGTCACACCCGCAGCGGGGGTGAGCCGTGGCTCACCGCCGGTGTGTCGCGCCACACACGCGAACCCATACGGCGGCGTGGGTGGCACGATCTCGTGCCGCCCACGCGCCCGGAGCCGTCGCCCTTCGTGGCCTTGGCCCGCGCGAATCGCCCAGTTCCTCGCATGTCGAAGCGTCATCGCCCCTGCCGTACGGCGTTGCCGGCTGTGCGCGGCACCGATACGTCAGCAACAGCCGGCAGAGGCCGTCTCCCGCTGGGCGTCGGAAGTGGGGGAGATTTCCTCGGTGGGGGTGCAGCAGGCGCTGTCGGGTGCCTTGGTCATGGTGTCGGCGTCTGCCTTGACGACGTAGACCTCCCAGGGTTCGGCGCCGGGGCCGGTGACCCAGACCTTGTCCTGGACGGCGAAGCAGCAGGTGGTGTCGTTCTCTTCGCGGGTGTGCAGGCCGGCGTCGGCGAGGCGACCGGTGGCGGCGGTGACCTGCTCGGTGGATTCGACTTCGACACCGAGGTGGTCCATGACGGTGGTGTTGCCCGGCTCGCCTTGGATGAGGACGAGCTTGAGCGGGGGCTCGGCGACGGCGAAGTTGGCGTAGCCGTCCCGGAGCTTGGCAGGTTCGGTGCCGAACAGCTTGGTGTAGAAGGCGACCGAGGCTTCGAGGTCGGAGACGCGCAGGGCGAGTTGGACGCGGGACATGACGATTCCTCCTGAGTGACTACGAGCGCCTGTATTGACGTTCGTCGATACAGCCAGCTTGGCTCTTGGATCGAGTTCTGTCAATATTGATGGATGTCGAAGTTGATTCCGTTGGACGCGGTGGGACCTGCCGGGGCGTCGTGCTGTCCGCCCGTGGTGCGCGAGGCGCTCGGCGAGCGGGACGCGGAGCGCTTGGCGGTGATGTTCAAGGCGCTCGGTGATCCGGTGCGCCTGCGGTTGTTCTCGGAGATCGCCGCACACGCGAACGGCGAGGCGTGTGTGTGCGACCTGCCGGACGTGGGGCTTTCCCAGCCCACTGTCAGCCATCACCTGAAGAAGTTGCGCGAGGCGGGCCTGGTGACCAGCGAGCGTCGGGGGACGTGGGTGTTCTACCGGATCGATCCGCAGGCGCTCGCGATGCTCGCGGGCGTTCTCGCGGCGGGCTGACCCGAGCCCGCGCGGCTCAGTGGGCGGACGTCTTCCGCAGGCGGTTCAGAACGTGGGTGGCGTCGCGGGCGGCGCCGCGCAGGCTCGCCGAGGACAGGCTGCGTTGCCATTCCAGGCCGACGTATCCCAGTCCGGGGACGGTGGTGGACACGCCCGTGTCGTGCAGCGGCAGCCCGTCGGCGTCGAGGGCTCCACTGGCTTCGAGGTAGTCCAGGTGGGGGCGGTAGCCGGTGGCCAGGACGATCGCGTCGAGGTGTTCCTCGCTGCCGTCGGCCCACACGATCGTGTCGGTGGTCAGGCGCGCGAACATCGGCCGAGGGTCGGGGTTTCCCGTGGCGAGTGCCGCGTGGTAGCGACCGTCGTCGATCACCGCCATGGTCTGTCCGCCGAGTTGCTTGGCGAGGGGGGCGATGTCGAGGCCGGTGCGCTTGAGCCACCAGTGCAGGTCCTTGCCGAGCACGCGCTGTCTGGCCCACTTGAGAGGGCCGCGGGTGGCGAGCGAGACACGTGCGGTGTCGGCGAGGTCGACGGCTATCTGCACGGCGGAGTTTCCGCCGCCCACCACGGCCACGCGCATGCCGGCGAAGTCCTTGGGGTCGCGGTAGCGCGAGGCGTGCAGGACCTCCCCGTCGAAGACGTCCAGGCCGGGCAGGGCGGGGATGTGGGGGCGGCCGAAGCCGCCGGTCGCGGCGACCACGAACGGCGTGTGCAGGCTCGACCCGGCTTCGGTCTCGACCACCAGACCCCCGCCATCCTTTTCGCGGGTGATGGTGGTGGCGCGGGTGTCGGTGCGGATGTCGGCGTCCAGGCCGGCGGCGTAGGCGCGGAGGTAGGCCACGACCTCGTCGCGGGTCGGGTAGCGGTCCGGGTCGCCGGTGAACGGGGTGCCGGGCAGGCCGGAGAACCTGGCGGGCGAGAAGAGGGTGAGGCTGTCGTAGTAGTGCGGCCAGGAGCCGACGGCTTCTGGTCCGGCTTCCAGGACGACGGGCGCGAGGCCGAGTCGGCGGGCGGTGTGGGCGGTGGACAGGCCGGACTGGCCGCCCCCGACAATCACGAGGTCTGCGGATTCCATGCCGACAACGTAGCATCGTCATATCGGGAAACGACGAAAGATTTGATCCGGAGGACCCATGACCGACGTTCCGGCCGCCGCCACCGCGGCGGCACCCGCCCTCGAGGAGGGTGCGGGCGACTTCCTCAAGGCCCTCGCGAGCGAGACTCGCCAACAGGTGATGGGCCTGTTCGCGGGAAACGTCGAACTCAGCGTCGGCGAGGTCGCCGAGCGATCGGGCCTGGGTCAGTCGACCGCCTCCGAGCACCTGTCGCTGCTGCGGCGCGGGGGCCTGCTGGTGTCGGTGCGCGACGGCCGGACGGTGCGCTACCGCGCCGACGCCGCGCGCATCGCCGAGCGGCTGGACGCGCTGAAGGCGTACCTGGTCCAGTGCTGCCCGCCCACCGGATGCGGAGACGAGTCGGGCTGCTGAAGCCGGTGGGTCAGCCGCAGTCGGCGCCGGTGCGGCAGGCGTCCAGGCCCTCGGGGCTGGCCGAGGCGAGGGTGGCGAGCAGGCGCATCGGGGTCACCAGGGCTTCGCAGCACAGCGCGTACACGTTGGCACGCCCGCGCGGGGTGACGGTCACCAGGCCCTGCTCGCGCAGGGGTGCGAGGTGGTGGCTGACCAGGGTCTGGCCCATGCCGGTGGCGTCGGTGAGTTCGCGCACGGTGTGCGGGCGCTCGGCCAGCAGCAGCACCAGCGTGAGGCGATTCTCGTCGCCGAGCGCCTTGAGCAGCGGGGCGAGGGTGTGGGCGCGACTCGTGGCGGTGTCGCCGACGGCCGGGTCCATCAGCAGGACGTCGAGCGTGTTCGTCATGCGTCCATTGAACCACGGCACATGTTGCTATCAACAGTGTTTGCTGTTTACAGTTGCGTTCGTTGTCGGAGACCCGTTGTCGTCGTCGAACCTTCGAGGAGCCCTGCCATGAGCACACCCCAGCAGCAGACCCGGCCGGTCGTGGTCATCGGCGCCGGGCCGATCGGCCTGGCCGCCGCCGCCCACCTGCTCGAACGCGGACTCGAACCCCTGGTCCTGGAGGCCGGTCGCGCGGCCGGTGCCGCGATCCGCGAATGGGGGCACGTGCGGCTGTTCTCGCCGTGGGAGTACGACACCGACGCCGCCGCCCGGCGCCTGCTGGAGCCCACCGGCTGGACCGCGCCACCCGCCGACGAACTGCCCACCGGCGCCCAGCTCGTCGACGCCTACCTCGCCCCGCTCGCCGCGACCGACGAGCTGGCACCACGCATCCGCACCAACGCCCGCGTGATCGCGGTGGCGCGGCGCGGCGTGGACAAGACCCGCACCATCGACCGCGACACCCACCCGCTGTTCGTACGCGTCGTGGGCACCGACGGCCGGATCGAGGACATCGAGGCCCGCGCGGTCGTGGACGCCTCCGGCACCTGGGGCCGCGCCAACCCGCTCGGCGACTCCGGCCTGCTCGCGCCCGGCGAGAGCGAGGCGGCCTCGTACATCACCGGCGCACTCCCCGACGTCCTGGGCCGTGACCGTGACCGCTTCGCGGGCCGTCACGCGCTCGTCGTGGGCATGGGGCACTCGGCCGCGAACACCCTCCTGGCCCTGGTCGAACTCGCCAAGGCCGAACCGGACACGAGGATCACCTGGGCGGTGCGCGGCGCGTCGGTGGCCCGCCTGTACGGGGGCGGCGACGCCGACGGTCTCCCGGCGCGCGGTGCGCTCGGCTCGCGCGTGAAGCAGGCCGTCGAAACTGGTGCGATCACCCTGGTCCGCAACTTCACCATCACCGGCTTCGGTCCGGCCGACGCGGGCGTGACCGTCACCGGCGCCACCCCCGACGGGCAACGCGAGATCACCGTGGACGCGGTGGTGGCCGCGACCGGATTCCGCCCGGACCTGGACATGCTGCGCGAGGTCCGCGTGGCGCTGGAGCCGGGTACCGAGGCGCCGGTGACGCTGGCCCCGATGATCGACCCGAATTTCCACTCGTGTGGCACCGTGCCCCCGCACGGGGAGCGCGAACTCGCCCACCCGGAGACCGACTTCTACATCGTCGGCATGAAGTCCTACGGCCGCGCCCCGACGTTCCTGATGGCGACCGGCTACGAGCAGGTCCGCTCGATCGCCGCCGCGCTGGCCGGGGACCGCGAGGCCGCCGACGCCGTGCACCTGGAACTCCCCGAGACCGGCGTGTGCTCCACGAACCTGCCCGGCGAGGACGAGGCGGGCGGCGGCTGCGGGTCGACGTGCGCGCCCGAGCCCGTCGCCGTGGAAGCCTCCTGCTGCGGTACCAGCGACGTCGAACCGGAGCCGGTCGCGGCTTCGTGCTGTGGGACGCCCGTCCCGGAGCCGGTCACCATCGGCGCCGGGGTCGGATTCGCGACCGGGCGCGTGCACGGCTACTCCGGCGATGCCGAGCACGGCGATGCCTGACCACCGTCACCACATCGAGAGTGGGCGCCGGTGACGGCGCCCACCCGCACCGAACGCGCAGCCGCGACCGAGGATCCCCAT
>NZ_JBHZAV010000010.1:0-123476 GCF_042754445.1 Embleya sp. NPDC059213 | reverse complement strand
CATGGAACCCGTCCGCCGCCCGGCCGCCGAAACCGGCCACCGGTGCCGCGTACGGCACCGGAATCCGGGTCGAGACTCCGCGCGGGAGTGTCAGCGGCTCTGCTGCGCCGGCACACCCGGCATCTTGTCGTCGTCGTCATCGATGCTCACACCCGCGGCGGCGACGGCCGCGCCGGTGAGCGTCGCCAGCATCTCGCGCACGTTGGTGAGCTGCGCGTTGATGCTGTCCCGACGGTGCGTCAGCGCGGCCAGCTCGCGCTCGGACTCCGAGCGGATCCGGTCGGCCTTGGCCCGTGCGTCGGCGACGATGTCGTCGGCCTGGCGCTGTGCCGTCTCGATCGTCTGACGCGAGCGACGCTCGGCGTCGGTGCGGAGCTTCTCGGCCTCCAGGCGCAGTTGTTCGGCCCGGTGCTCGACCTCGGACAGGCGCTTTTCGGCCTTGGCCTGACGGGCCGCCAGGTCGCGCTCGGACTGCTCGCGGCGCTTGGCCAGGTTGGTCTCGAAGTCGGCGGCGGCCTGGGCGGCCTTGGCCCGGGTCTCCTCGAAGAGGGCCTCGGCCTCCTCGCGCTTGGCCGACGCGTCCTTGGCCGCCTCGCCACGAAGCTGCGTGGCGTCGCTCTTCGCCTTGTCGAGGATCCGCGAACCCTCGTCCTCGGCCTTGGCCTTGCGCTCCTTGCCGTACTGCTCGGCATCGGAACGCACCTGCTGGGCGGCCGCCTCGGCCAACTCGCGGTGCTGATCGGCGGCGCGGCGAGCCTCCTCGCGCAGGTCCTTGGCCTCTTCCTCGGCGAGGCGGAGGATCTTCTCCACCCGAGCGCCGAGACCCGCGTAGGACGGTTCGGCGTCGGCGAGTTGGGCCTGCGCGTTCTGGCTTTCGAGGTGAAGTTCCTCGATTCGCTTCTCCAGCGCCGAGATCCTCGCGAGCGCGCTGTCACGGTCCGACACGAGCTTCGTGATGCGGTCGTCGACCTGCGAACGCTCGTACCCACGGCGGACGATGTCGAAGCCGTGCGGAGAGTTAGTGTCGCTCATGGGGTTCCTGTCGTATGACGGGTGCGGTGAATGAGGTGACGGGTGGAATCCTGGCACGAATCGGGCGGAGCATCGACCTGACCGGGGGATAAGAACCGGCCGGCATCGCTCAATCGGATGACGACGAACCGGCACCCTTCGCCCCGGGGCCCTTGCCCGACGAGGAGTTGCCCTTGCCGGCGCCCAGACCCGCAGGAGCGGCGAGCGCGTCCAGGACACCCTGCACGCGCGACATCTCGGCGGTGATGTCCTTGCGTCTGCGGTTCAACTCGTCGAGTTTGCGCTGTCCGTCGGCACGATGACGGTCCGCGTCCTTGCGCGCCTCGGTGCGCAGTCGCTCCGCCTCCTTCCGCGCCTCGTCGAGAACCTTCTCGGCGTCCGCGGCGGTCTTGCGACGGACCGCCTGCGCCTCCCGCTGGGCGGCGGCCACTTGTTCGGCCACCTTCGCCCGCAGGTCGTCCGCGCCCTTCTGGGCGTCGGCGAGGCGCTGTTCCGCTTCCGAGAGCAACGCCTCGGCCTTCTTCACCGCGGCAATCCGTACCCTATCCGCCTCGGAACCGGCCTTGTCACGAATTCGCTCGGCTTCCTCCGCCGCGGTCACCTTCATCTTCTCGGCGTCCACGCGGGCCTCGCTCACCTGTTCCTCGGCGGCGGCGACCAGGTCGTCCACCCGCTTGCCGGCCTGCTTCAGGCCCTCCGCGGCCTGCCGGCGGGCACGTTCGACGGCTTGCTCGGCCTCCTTGTCGGAACGCTCGCGGGTGGCGGTGGTGTCCCGGCGCGTCTCGCTGATCATCGCGTCCGAGTCCTTGCGCGCCTTCTCTATCACCGCCGTTGCCTCGGTGCGCAGTCGTTCGTCCTCCGCCTCGGCCTCGGCGATCAGTCGGTTCGCCGCCTCGTTCGCCTCGTGCACGTGTTGTTCGGCCTTGCGCTCGGCGGTGCCGACGATCTCGGTGGCCCGACCCTTCGCGCGAATCAACAGATCCTCGGCCTCGTTGGCGGCCTGCTCCAGCTCCGCCCGGGCCTGATCGCGCAGCGTGGTCGCGGCCTCCTCGGCTTCGCGCAGTTCCTTGTTCGCCGCTTCCCGTCCGGCCGTTCGGGTCTTCTCGGCCTCCCGGTCGGAATCGGACTTCATCCGCTCGGCGTGCTTGCGGGCCGCGGTGACCGTGGCGTCCGCCTCCGCGCGGGCCCGGACCAGCGTGGTCTCGGCGTCGTCGCGGGCCTTGGTCAGGTCGCGTTCGGCGAGCGCGGTGAGCCGGTCCGACTCCTCGCGGGCGGCGTCCTCGATACCCACCACCGCGGCACGTACGGCCTCGGCCTCGGCCTGTGCCTCGGCCACCGCGCGCGCCGCGTCCTCCTTGGCCGACCGGGCCTGGGTGGTCGCACTCTCCAACAGGTCGGTACCGCGTGCCTCGGCCTTCTCCAGCAACTCGCGGGCCCGCGCCTTGGTGCGGTCGCGCAGCTCGGCCGCCTCGTCGCGGGCCTCCTCCAGCGCCTGCGCACCCTGGGTACGCAGCCGGATCGCCTCGGCCTCGGCCTCCTCGCGCATCCGGGCGGAGTCGGTGTCGGCCTGCTCCAACTGGGTCAGCGCGGCCGTCTCGGCCTCGCCGCGCAGCCGTTCCGACTCCGCCGTCGCCTCGTCGAGCGCCGCGGCGGCCTCCTCGCGCAGGGTGCTCGCGTCGTGGTCGGCCGCGGCCCGCGTCGCGGTCGCCTCGGCGTGCAGCCGCTCGGCCTCGGTGCGCGCGGCCTCCAAAGCGGCGGCGGCCTCCTGTCGCAGGGTGCGGGCCGCGGTCTCGGCGTCGGTGCGCACCTGCTCGGCGTCGCGTTCGGCCCGCTCCAGCAGCGCCCGGGCCGCGCTTTGCGCCTCGGACCTGGCCCGATCCGCGTCCGTCTCGCCCTGCGTCCGTGCCGCGTCCGCGTCCGCCTTGGCCGCGGCCAGTGCCGCGGTCGCCTCCTGGCGCAGCGCACGGGCCTCGCCGTCGGCCTGCTCCAGGATGCCGAGCGCGGTCTCCTCGCCCTCCGCGCGCACTCGCGCGGCGTCCGATTCGGCCTTGTCCAGCGCGGCACGCACGGTCGCCGCCGTCTCGGTACGCAGCGTGCGGGCGGCGTCCTCGGCTTCGGTCCGCATGCGCTCGGCCTCGGCGTGGGCCTGTTCCAGCACCGAACGCGCGGTCTCGGTGGTCTCCTCGCGCAGTGTGCGGGCGGCCGTCTCGGCCTGCGTGCGCATGCGCTCGGCCTCCGCGTCGGCCTGCTCCAGCACCGAACGGGCCGTGTCCGTGGTCTTCTCGCGCAGCGCCTGCGCGGCGCTCTCGGCCTCGGTCCGCATCCGGGTCGCGTCCGCGTCCGCCCCCGCCAGCAGCGTGCGGGCCTGCTCGGTGCTCTCCTCGCGCAGCGTCAGCGCCGTACTCTCGGCGGCCTCGCGCACCGCCCGCGCGGTGCTCTCGGTCTCCTCGCGCAACGTGCGCGCCTCGGTCTCCGCCTCCTCGCGCATCGAGGCGGCGTCCCGGCGGGCGGCCGAGCGCATGCCGTCCGCCTCCGCACGGGAGTCGGTGAGGACCTTCTCGGCCTCCTCGCGGGCCTTGCCGATCAGCTCGTCCGCCTTGACCGCGGCCGACTGGGTGCGCGCGCCGGCGTCGGCGCGGGCCTGCTCCATGGTGGCCTGGGCGTCCGCCCGGGCCCGGTCCAGCGTGTCCTCGGCCTCGCCGGCGGACTGCTCGGCCCGGGCGCGCAGTTCCTCGGCCCGGGTACGCAGCTCGGCCGCCTGCCGCTCGGCCTGCGTGCGGACCGCCTCGGCCTGCGCCACCGCCTGCTCGCGCAGTTCGTTCGCGGCCTGCTCGGCGGAGCGGACCAACTCCTCCGCCGCCCGCGACGCGTCGGTCGCGGCCTTGTGTGCCTCGGTCCGGGCCTCGGCCACCAGCGTCTCGGCCTCGGCGTGCGAACGGCCGGCGTTCTCGGCCGCTTCGGTGCGTACCCGCTCCGCCTCGGCCCGAGCCGCCTCGACCCGCTCGGCGGCCTGTGCGGCCGACTCCTCGCGCAGTTGCTCGGCGGCCTGGGCGGCCTCCTTGCCCAGGCGCTGCGCCTCGTCCCGGGCGCGCTGCAACTCCTCGACGGCCTCCGCCTGTTGGCGCTGCGTGAGCTCGCGCAGCCGGTGCGTGTCGGCGACCGCCTTCTCGCGCAGCTTGCCGGTCTCGGCCCGGGCCGTCTCCAGCAGTTCCTCGGCGCTCTCGGCGGCCTTGGCACGCACCTGGTCCGCGTACTCGCGGGCCTCGTTCGCCAGGTGGTCGCTCGACTCGCGGGTGCGCGTCTCGACCGCCTCGGCGTCGGCCTGTGCCCGGGCACGCAACTCGTCCGCCTCGGTGCGCGCTTCGCTTTGCACCCGTTCCGCCTCGGAGCGGGACTTGGCCATCAGGTCGTCCGCGGCCCGGGCGGCGGTCTCCAGGCGGTCGGCGGCGCCGGCCTCGGCGTTGGTGAGCAATTGCTGAGCCTCGGCGCGCAGTCGGTCGACCTCCTGCCGACGACGCTCGATCTCCGCGCGGGCCCCGGCCTCCAACTCGTCGACCCGGGCCAGGGTTTCCTCGCGGGCGGTGTCCAACTCGGCGCGGGTGTCCGTACGCAGCGCCTCGGCCTCGGTGCGGGCCTCGTCGCGCAGTCGGTCGGCCTCGCCGAGCGCCTCGGCGCGCAGCCGCTCGGCCGCGGCGCGGGCCGCGGAGGTGAGCTTGTCCGCCTCCGCGCGGGCCTTGGCCAGATACGCCTCGGCGTCGCCGGCGGCCTTGCCGAGCGTCTCGCTCGCCTCGACCTCGGCGCCCTGGAGCAGGCGCTGGGCCTCGGCCTGGCGGCGGTCCGCCTCGCCGGCCGCCTCGGCGCGCAGCCGCTCGATCTCCAATTGGGCGGATTCGAGCAGTTTGGCTGTGTTCTCCGAAGCGCCCTGGGCGCGGGCGCCGGCCTCGCCGGTGACCCGCTCGGCCTCGGATCGTGCCTCGCCGATGATCCGGGCGGCCTCGACCCGGGCGTCGCCGACCAGGCTCTCCGCCCGGGTGCGGGTCTCGGTGCGCAACTGCTCGGACTGGTCCACGGCCACGCTCGCCCGGGCCTTGGCCTCGGCGATCACCCGGTCCGCGTCGCCCTGGGCGCGCGAGAGCAGCGACTCGACCTCGGCGCGGGTGCTCTCGCTGGTGCCGACGGCCTGCTCGCGCGCGGCGGCGGCGATCCGCTCGGCCTCGGCGCGGGCGTTGTCCAGGAGCTGGCGCGAACGTTCCTCGGCCTGGGCACGCAACTGCTCGGCCCACGTGACGTTCTCGTTGACGCGGGTCTCGGTGGCCTGGCGGGCCTGGGCCAGTTCCTCGTCCAGGCGACGGCGGCGCTCCATCACCTCGGCCTGCCAGTCGGCCTCCAGCCGGGCGGACCGCGCGGCGGCCTCCTGGAGCAGGCGCTGCGTGGTCGCGCGCGACTCCTGCAACTCGCGCTCGGCGTCCGCGCGGACCTGATCGGCCTGCAACTGGGCGTTGCGCAACATCTGCTCGGCCTGGCCGCCGATGCTGTCGAATCGGGGTGTGGCGAGTTGGCGGCGAAGATCATGCAGCTTCGCGCGGAGAACCTCGACCTGATAGCCGAGGTCCTCCGCGTGTGCGACGGTGTCGTCGCGCTCCGTCTTCAGCCGCTTTATCTCGTCGTCGAGCAGTTCGAGGTGCTCGTCAACTTGGTAGCGGTCGTAGCCCCGCACTGTGGGGTCCCACTCCATCCCCTGGCCGCGTACGTTTCAGTACTGCAAGTCGGCCGTTTCCGGCCGGTTGGTGACGATGCGTTCCCGTTTGTACATCCGGAACCGCCCGTACCGCATTGACTACCAGGGAGAATGGTCTCAGATCCAGGGACCGCCGTCAGACGTTACGAAAGCGGTTGATGGCGTCGATATGCCGCGCTCGCATCTCGGCGTCCCGAACCCCCAGGCCCTCCTCCGGTGCGAGACACAGTACGCCCACCTTGCCCTGGTGCAGGTTCCGGTGGACGTCCCGGGCCGCCTGGCCGGTCTCTTCCAGAGCGTAGGTGCGCGACAACGTCGGGTGAATCCTACCCTTCGCCACCAGACGATTCGCCTCCCACGCCTCGCGGTAGTTGGCGAAGTGCGAACCGACGATGCGCTTCAGGCTCATCCACAGATAACGGTTGTCGTACTCGTGCATGTAACCCGAAGTCGACGCACAGGTCACGATGGTGCCGCCCTTGCGGGTGACGTACACCGACGCGCCGAAGGTCTCCCGGCCCGGGTGCTCGAAGACGATGTCCACGTCCTCGCCGCCGGTGAGTTCGCGGATGCGCCGGCCGAACCGGTTCCACTCGCGCGGGTCCTGGGTGTGCTCGTCCTTCCAGAAGCGGAAGTCCTCGGCCCGCCGGTCGATCACCAGCTCGGCGCCCATGTCCCGGCACAGTTGCGCCTTGTCCTCGGAGGACACCACGCAGATCGGCGTGGCGCCGCCCGCGAGGGCGAACTGCGTCGCGTACGAGCCCAGGCCGCCGGAGGCGCCCCAGATCAGCACGTTGTCGCCCTGCTTCATGCCGGCGCCGTTGCGCGAGACGAGTTGGCGGTACGCCGTCGAGTTGACCAGGCCCGGCGAGGCGGCCTCTTCCCACGACAGGTGTGCCGGCTTGGGCATGAGCTGGTTGCTCTTGACCAGGGCGATGTGCGCGAGACCGCCGAAGTTGGTCTCGAAGCCCCAGATGCGCTGCTCGGGGTCGAGCATCGTGTCCGAGTGTCCGTCCGCGCTCTCCAACTCGACGGAGAGGCAGTGCGCGACCACCTCGTCGCCGGGCTTCCAGGCGTTCACGCCCGCACCGGTGCGCAGGACGACGCCCGCGAGGTCGGAGCCGACCACGTGGTAGGGCAGGTCGTGCCGCTTGGTCAGTTCCGAGTTGCGGCCGTACTTCTCCAGGAAACGGAAGGTGGAGACCGGCTCGAAGAGCGAGGTCCACACGGTGTTGTAGTTGATCGCACTGGCCATCACGGCGACGAGGGCTTCGCCGGGGCCGAGTTCGGGCAGCGGCACGTCTTCGACGTGCAGCGACTGACGCGGATCCTTGTCCCGCGATTCCATGCCCTCGAACATCGTCTCCTCGTCCTTGTGGACGGTGACGGCGCGGTACGAGTCGGGAAGCGGGAGCGCTGCGTACGCCTCCTTGGGGGTGTCCCCCGCGAGGATGGCGTCGAGGATCTCCTTCATCGTCGGCCTCCATGGGTCGGCGGTTGAAGCATGGGAGAGCAATGAGGGTTTGCGAACTTCGCGTTGAACTTCGCTGAACTTACCCGCTGGTAACGCTAGGCGGTCGGCACAAACCCGACAAGAGGCGGAGTCGCAGGAACTGCGCCGCTCGCTTGACGGGTTGTCGGGTGCGCGAGGCGCGATCGAAGCCGGCGCCGCGCCGCGAGATGTCGCGGGCGGTCGCCGGAGATGCCGGGCGTCGGCGCGAGCCGAGCGCTCGGCTCAGTGCTCCGCGTCGGGGTTCGCGGCCGAGGTCACCAGCTCGGTGAGCACACCGTGACAGTCCTTGGGGTGCAGGAAAGTGATGCGCGAGCCCATGGAACCACGACGCGGCTCCTCGTAGAGCACCCGCACGCCCTTGTCCTTGATCGCGGCCGAGTCCGCATCGACGTCGGCGGTGCCGAACGCGATGTGGTGCACGCCCTCGCCGTTCTTGGCCAGCCACTTCGCGACGGTGGAGTCCTCCCGGATGGGCTCCAGGAGTTGGAGGTAGGAGGCGCCGCCGTCCGAGGTCTCGTTGATCTTGAGCATCGCCTCGCGGACGCCCTGCTCCTCGTTGACCTCGGTGTGGAATACCTCGAAGCCGTAGGTCGTCGTGTAGAACGCCACCGTCGCGTCGAGGTCGTGGCAGGCGATGCCGATGTGGTCGATCCGCGTGAGCACCATGGCCTCCAAAGGGCCTCTGGGGAGTACCCGGGTTACCTGCGAGTAGATACCCGGTCCGTCGAAACGAGACTATGGGTGAGAGCACACTCGGTAGGGGTGGCCCGAGATGGTGGGTTCCGTCACATCGGAGCCCCCTGCCACGGTCGCGGCCCTTCCGGGTAGGTTCCGGAACAACTTCACGTCCGTCGCGGGGATGCCGCACGTCGCCCGGGCCGCCTGGCGATGGCACCCCGACCCTCAAGTTGTGGAGGCCACCCTCATGGCCGGTTCTGTCATCGTCGCCGGGGCCCGTACGCCCATGGGTCGGCTGCTCGGATCCCTCAAGGGCTTCTCCGGCACCGACCTGGGCGCCATCGCGATCAAGTCCGCGCTGGAGCGCGCGGGCATCACCGGGGACCAGGTCCAGTACGTGATCATGGGCCAGGTGCTCCAGGCCGGCGCCGGGCAGATGCCCGCGCGTCAGGCGTCGGTCAAGGCCGGCATCCCGATGAACGTGCCCTCGCTGACCATCAACAAGGTCTGTCTCTCCGGCCTGGACGCGATCGCGCTGGCCGACCAACTGATCCGCGCGGGCGAGTTCGACATCGTGGTCGCGGGCGGCATGGAGTCCATGACCAACGCCCCGCACCTGCTGCCGAAGTCTCGTGAGGGCTTCAAATACGGCGCGGTGGAGATGCTCGACGCGATGGCCTACGACGGTCTGACCGACGCGTTCGAGAACATCCCGATGGGCGAGTCGACCGAGCACCACAACGGCAAGCTGAACATCTCGCGCGCGGAGCAGGACGAGGTGGCGGCGCTGTCCCACCAGCGGGCCGCCGCCGCGGCGAAGAACGGTGTCTTCGACGCCGAGATCGTGCCGGTGCAGATTCCGCAGCGACGCGGCGAGCCGGTCGTGTTCGCGACCGACGAGGGCGTGCGTGCGGACACCACCGCGGAGTCGCTGGGCAAGTTGCGCCCGGCGTTCACCAAGGACGGCACGATCACCGCGGGGTCGGCCTCGCAGATCTCCGACGGCGCCGCCGCCGTCGTGGTGATGAGCAAGGCCAAGGCGCAGGAGCTGGGCCTGGAGTGGCTCGCCGAGATCGGTGCGCACGGCAACGTCGCGGGCCCGGACAACTCGCTCCAGTCGCAGCCCTCGAACGCGATCAAGCACGCGCTGGGCAAGCAGGGCCTGGGCGTCGAGGACCTGGACCTGATCGAGATCAACGAGGCGTTCGCCGCCGTGGCCGTGCAGTCGATGCGCGACCTGGGAGTGGGCACCGACAAGGTCAACGTCAACGGCGGCGCGATCGCGCTGGGTCACCCGATCGGGATGTCCGGCGCCCGCGTGGTGCTGCACCTGGCGCTCGAACTCAAGCGGCGCGGCGGCGGCACCGGCGCGGCGGCGCTGTGCGGCGGCGGTGGCCAGGGCGACGCGCTGATCATCACCGTCCCGGGCAACTGAGCCGACCGGTCGCCGCGACGCGCACGGGCTCGGGCACGGGCACGGGCCCGGCGGGCGTCGCCGACCGGGCGGTTCCCGGGTGATACACCCACCTGAAACGATCTCGGAGTCGCGCGGCACACACAGCGGTGTGCGGCCGCGCCGGCTCCGGGGTCGTTTCGGCATATCCGAGCAGGGAAGCGGTGGCGCATGAGGTCGGGGATGGATGTCGCGACGTTGGTGGCCCAGGCCCGGGAGGGTCGGCCCCGGGCGGTCGCCCGGTTGATCTCACTGGTCGAGGACGCGTCGCCGAAGTTGCGCGAGGTGATGGCCGCGCTCGCGCCGTTGGCCGGCAACGCGTACGTGATCGGGCTGACCGGATCGCCCGGCGTGGGCAAGTCGACGTCCACCACCGCGCTGGTGAGCGCCTATCGCAGGCTGGGCCGACGGGTGGGCGTGCTCGCGGTGGACCCGTCCTCGCCGTTCTCCGGCGGCGCGCTGCTCGGTGACCGGGTGCGGATGCAGGACCACGCGACCGACCCCGGGGTGTACATCCGCTCGATGGCCTCGCGCGGGCATCTGGGCGGGCTGTCCTGGTCCACTCCGCAGGCGTTGCGGGTGTTGGACGCGGCGGGCTGCGACGTGGTGATCGTGGAGACGGTCGGGGTGGGTCAGTCCGAGGTGGAGATCGCCTCGATGGCGGACAGCACGGTGGTGCTGCTCGCGCCCGGGATGGGCGACGGGATCCAGGCGGCCAAGGCCGGGATCCTGGAGATCGGCGACCTGTACGTGGTCAACAAGGCGGACCGGGACGGCGCGGCGACCACCGCGCGCGAGCTGGGGCACATGCTCTCGCTGGGCGAGGCGCGCGGGCCGGGGGACTGGCGTCCGCCGATCGTCAAGACGGTGGCCTCGCGCGGCGAGGGTGTCGACGAGGTGGTCGAGGCGCTGGAGAAGCACCGGGCCTGGATGGAGGCCGGCGGCGAGCTGACCCGGCGACGCCGGCGCCGGGTGGCCGACGAGGTCGAGGCGATCGCGGTCACCGCGCTGCGTGCCCGGATCGGCGACCTGCGCGGCGGCCGGCGGCTCGACGCGCTGGCCGAGCGGGTGCTCACGGGCGATCTGGATCCGTACACGGCCGCGGACGAGCTGATCGCCGGCCTCGGGGCCTCGGGGGCCTAGGAGTCGGCCCGAGTCGGCCTGCCCGGTCGTGGGTGGGCCGACTTCGGTTCGTCGTCAGACGCCGGACGGGTCGACGGGCTGTTTCAGGGAGGGGCAGACCGTGCTGCGGGCGGCCGGGCGGAGTTTGTCGGCCACCGCGCCGAAGGCCGCGCCGACGACCTGCTTCTGGGCCGGCGTCATCACGTCCATCAGGTGCTCGCGCACGCTTTCCACATGCGTGGGCGCCGCGGCCTCCAGCACTCGCCAACCCTCCTCGGTAAGCACCGCGTAGGCACCGCGCCGATCGGTGGGACAGTTGCGGCGGGCCACCAGACCGGCGTTCTCCATCCGGGTCATCTGGTGCGAGAGTCGGCTCTTGGACTGCTGGGTTGCCTCGGCCAGATCGCTCAGCCGTACCTCCCGATCCGGATGCTCGGAGAGCTGGACCAGGATCTGGTAGTCGTGCAGGGACAACCCGTGCGCGCGCTGGAGTTCGCGCTCCAGTCGGGGCGGCAGCATGTTGATCACGGCGATGATCTGGCGCCAGACGCACTGGTCTTCATCACTCAGCCACCTGGGCTCGGCTTCCGTCATGTACCACAGAATACCGAAAATAGTTGAAGCTTGAATGACCTATTGGTCATGTCGGGCCGCCGACGCGCCCGGCGCCCTCCGTCGCGGCGGCCGTCCGGCATACGTGCGGGGGTATGCGCGAGGAGTGAGACGGCCACGTGACCGCTCGGTAACCTCCACTACGCTCGGCCCGTGCCGAAGCCACTGAATCTCCCCTTCGATCCGATCACGCGTGCCGACGAGCACTGGCGAGAGCACTGGGGGGAGTGCCCGCCGATGGTCGCCATCACCTCGATCATGCGCGCCCAGCAGATCCTGCTCGCGGGCGCCGACGCGGTGCTCAAGCCGTACGGGCTGACCTTCGCCCGCTACGAGGCACTGGTACTGCTCACCTTCAGCCGGACCGGCTCGTTGCCGCTGTCCCGGATCGGCGAGCGGCTGATGGTCCACCCGACGAGTGTGACCAACACGATCGACCGGCTGGAGCAGGCCGAGCTGGTCGCCCGCCGGCCGAACCCGCGCGACGGGCGGGGGGTGCTCGCGGTGATCACCGACAAGGGCCGCGACGTCACCGAGCGGGCCACCCGGGATCTGACCGCGCGCGAGTTCGGGCTCGGCGCGTACACCCCGGAGCAGTGCGCGCAACTGTTCGACCTGCTGCGGGTGCTGCGGGTGGACGCGGGCGACTTCCGGATCGAGGAGGAGGCGGCGGTGCCGGCGCCGGCACATAACGGTGACGAGGGGGTGGATTCGGGGACCCCGGTGGTGGCGACGTAAGCTGCATGCGCCATTGTGAAAAGCGGTCGACGAGGTCGTCGAAGAAGCCGCCGTTACCGAAGGTGCCGCCGTGAAGCCTGTCGTATTGACCCGTTACCGGGTGATGGCCTGGATCACCGGGTGCATGCTCCTGGTCCTGTCCCTGTGCATGGTCCTCAAGTACGGGTTCGACACCGGCGAGAAGGCGACGCTCTACGTCAGCCAGGCACACGGCCTGTTCTTCATGATCTACCTGGTCGTCACCTTCGACCTCAGCAGCAAGATGAAGTGGAAGTTCGAGCGCATGCTGCTGATGATGGTCGCCGGCACGATCCCGCTCGCGTCGTTCTTCGCCGAGCGCAAGGCCGTCGAGGCGGTCCGCGAGCGCGGTCTGGAAACGGCCGCCGCCACCGCCTGAGTCATCGGCTCGCAGTCCGCCCGTTCCCTCTCCGCTTCCCCCGAGGATCCCCCCATGCTTTCCACCGCTGTCGGCCGCTTCAAGGTGATCTCGATCGCCGAGGGCTGTTCGTTCCTGCTGCTGCTCGTCTTCGGCTCGCTGCTGAGCCGGATCTCGGACATCAACCTGGTCATGCCGCTGGGCCTGCTGCACGCGGTCATGTTCATCCTGTACCTGCTGGCCATGCTGGACGTGCGCACCAAGCTGTCGTGGGACAACAAGACCACGCTGCTCGCCTTCGTCGCGGCGATTCCGCCGTTCGGCCCGTTCGTCTTCGACTACAAGATGAAGCACAAGCTGGTCGAGCCGACCGCCGCGCCGGCCGCCGCCTGAGCGGTTTGCGCCGCCGGGCCCGGTGTCCCGGTCGTTCGTGTTTGCGAAGCCTCCGACGTGTGGTCGGGGGCTTCGGCGTTTTCCGGACCTGTTCCCGGTCGGTGTCGGGGGAGCGATCGTGGACATTTACTAGGACGTCCTAGTAATTTTCTTGTGCCGCGCGGGAATGGGTCCTACGACGACGGCAGCGGACAGGAGCCACGTGAACACCGAGGACATCGAAGCGGGTCGGCAACGCTGGCAGGACCGGTACGACAAGGTCCGCAACGAGGGCATGCGACGCACCACCTTGTCCGAACTCGAGGTGGAGCCGGTCTACGGGCCGCCCGCCGATCAGCCCTACGAGGGCTTCGAGCGGATCGGCTGGCCGGGCGAATTTCCCTACACCCGCGGGCTGTACCCGACCGGCTATCGCGGCCGGGCCTGGACCATCCGGCAGTTCGCCGGGTTCGGCAACGCCGAGCAGACCAACGAGCGCTACCGGATGATCCTGGCCAACGGCGGCGGCGGCCTGTCGGTCGCGTTCGACATGCCGACGCTGATGGGCCGCGACAGCGACGACGAACGCTCGCTCGGCGAGGTCGGGCACTGCGGCGTCGCGGTGGACTCGGCGGCCGACATGGACGTGCTCTTCCGCGACATCCCGCTCGGCGACGTGACCACGTCGATGACCATCTCGGGCCCGGCGGTGCCGGCGTTCTGCATGTACCTGGTCGCGGCCGAGCGGCAGGGCGTGGACATCGGCACGCTCAACGGCACGCTGCAGACCGACATCTTCAAGGAGTACATCGCCCAGAAGGAGTGGCTGTTCGCTCCCGAGCCGCATCTGCGGCTGATCGGCGACCTGATGGAGTACTGCGCCGCGGAAATCCCGGCGTACAAGCCGCTCTCGGTCTCCGGCTACCACATCCGCGAGGCCGGGTCGACGGCCGCGCAGGAGCTGGCCTACACGCTGGCCAACGGCTTCGGGTACGTCGAGCTGGGGCTGTCGCGCGGCATGGACGTGGACGTGTTCGCGCCGGGGTTGTCGTTCTTCTTCGACGCGCACGTGGACTTCTTCGAGGAGATCGCCAAGTTCCGCGCGGCGCGGCGGATCTGGGCGCGGTGGATGCGCGACGTGTACGGCGCCAAGACCGCGAAGGCGCAGTGGTTGCGCTTCCACACCCAGACGGCCGGCGTCTCGCTGACCGCGCAGCAGCCGTACAACAACGTGGTGCGCACGGCGGTCGAGGCGCTCGCGGCGGTGCTCGGCGGGACCAACTCGCTGCACACGAACGCGCTGGACGAGACGTTGGCGCTGCCCAGTGCGCAGGCGGCGGAGATCGCGCTGCGCACCCAGCAGGTGCTGATGGAGGAGACCGGGGTCGCGGCGGTGGCCGACCCGCTGGGCGGGTCCTGGTACGTCGAGGCGCTCACGGATCGGCTGGAGGCCGAGGCGGAGGCCACGTTCGCGCGGATCCGCGAGCTGGGTGAGACGTCGCCGCACCCGATCGGGCCGATGACGTCGGGCATCCTGCGCGGCATCGAGGACGGGTGGTTCACCGGGGAGATCGCCGAGTCGGCGTTCCGCTATCAGCGGGCGGTGGAGAAGGGCGACAAGCGGGTGGTGGGGGTCAACTGCCACGAGGGCTCGGTGACGGGCGATCTGGAGATCATGCGGGTCAGCCACGAGGTCGAGCGGGACCAGGTGAAGGTGCTTGCGGGGCGGCGGGAGGGGCGGGACGGGGCGGCCGTTGCCGCGGCGTTGGCGGAGATGCGGGTTGCTGCGCGGGGGGCGGTGAATCTGGTGCCGCCGATGTTGGCGGCGGCTCGGGTGGAGGCGACGCTCGGGGAGATCTGCGATGTCCTTCGGGAAGAGTGGGGTACGTACACGGAGCCGGCGCGGTTCTGAGGTCCTGCGCTGGGTTCGCCTCAAACGCCGGCGGGGCTGATTCGCCTCATGCGCCGGCCGGGCTGGGTTCGCCTCATGCGCTGGCGGGGCTGATTTGTCTCAGGTGCCTGTGGGGGTGGGCGGGTGGGGGAGTAGGCCGGTTACGACGAAGGTGGTGAAGTGTTGGACCCAGGTGTCCGTGGCGGGTTCGGCGGTCAGCAGGATGTGGTGGACGACCGTGCCGGCGATGATGTCGAAGATCAGGTCGACGTCGAGGGCGGCCGGGGTGGTGATTTCGCCGCGGGCGTGGGCTCGGGCGCGGCCTTCGACGACGAGGCGTTTTTGCGGGTCGACGACCTCTTCGCGGATGCGTCGGCGTAGGGCCGGGTCGCTGGTGGAGTCGGCGACCAGGCCCATCAGGGCCGTGCGCATCTCCGGGCGGCCCAGGAGTGCGGCGAAGCGGCGGACCACGTCTTCGATGTCCGCGCGTAGATCCGGGCCCCGATCGGACAGTCGGAGCGTGCCGAGCATCTCGGCGACCGCGGCGATGGCCAGGTCGTGCTTGGAGTGCCACCGGCGGTAGAGCGTGGTCTTGGCCACGCCCGCCCGCGCGGCGACGTCGCCCATGGTCAGCCCGGCCCATCCGCCGTCGGCCAGCAACGAGCGGGCCGCGTCCAGGATCGCGTCGTCCGCGGTGGCGCTGCGCGGGCGTCCCTTGCGCTGTATGGGTGGGCCGTCCGCACCGTCTTCCGCCGATTCGTCGTACACGGGCGGTCATGTTACCGGCAGGTATGGTGCCCGGCGGTGGTGCAACTCACATCCGTCATTGCGGATCCTACGGTCGCATTCCCCCGGGCGGGCCCCTTACGCTACGAGCCGTAGCGAATCGCGGTGCCTGGATGGGGATTCGAGCACACGATCGCGACTGACGGCCCGTCAAGGGTCGTCGTCCGTCCCGGGGCCCGCATCCTGCGGGGACCGGGACGCGACGAGGCTTCGAGAACGTGCGCCGGTGGTTCGCCCCGTGCATCGTTCGGCTTGCTCTCGGGGGAAGATGTCTACATGCAGCCACGGAACATGTCCATGCGCGGAGTAGTCGACCTCGGTGCGGTCAAGGCCGCCGCCGACAACGCCGCCAAACGTGCGGCCGCGCCGGCCGGGAAGCCCGCCGCCGCGTCCGGTGGCCAACGGGTCGTCATCGACGTCACCGAGGCCACCTTCGAGACCGAAGTACTCGCGCTTTCCCAACAGGCCCCCGTCGTGATCGACTTCTGGGCCGAGTGGTGCCAGCCGTGCAAACAGCTCAGCCCGCTGCTGGAGCGCCTGGCCGAGGAATACGCCGGCCGGTTCGTGCTCGCCAAGATCGATGTCGACGCCAACCCGCGTCTCGCCCAGGAGTTCGGCATCCAGGGCATCCCCGCCGTGATGGCCGTCCTGGGCGGTCAACTCGCGCCGCTGTTCCAGGGCGTGGTGCCCGAGCAGCAGGCTCGGCAGGTGCTGGACCAGCTCGTCCAGCTCGGCGAGGAGCGCTTCGGTCTGACCGGCGTCGTGGTCGACGGCGAACCGGCCGCCCCGGTCGAGGACGAGGACGAGGAGCCCGCCGGCGACCCGCTGCTCGCGGCCGCCGACGAGGCGCTGGAGACCGGCGATTTGGACGGTGCGGCCCAGGCGTTCCGCAACGTGCTCTCCGACCACCCGGCACACGCCGAGGCCAAGCTGGGCCTGATCAACACCGAACTCCTGCTGCGCACGCAGGGCGTGGACGCGGACAAGGCGCGCGCGGATGCCGCCGAGCGGGCGGACGACGTCGCGGCGCAGACGCTCGCGGCCGACCTGGACATCCTGGACGGCCGAGCGGACGAGGCGTTCGCTCGACTCGTGGAGACCGTGCGGCGCACCTCGGGCGAGGACCGGAACACCGCGCGACTGCACCTGCTCGACCTGTTCGAGATCGTCGGCGCGGACGACCCGAGGGTGCCCAAGGCGCGGATGGCGCTTGCGGGCGTGCTCTTCTGATCCTGCGTCAGGCGCTGATCCTGTCGACGAAGCCCCGGTCGTTCTCGTTTCCGAGAGCGGGCGGGGCTTCGTCTTTACGCATCTTTGACCAAGGGCCATTTCCCTGGCCCTGCGTGGCATTTGGTGACCTCCGAGTGATTCTTTAACGGACATATCCGGGAAAAATGGAGCACTTGGTGGGGGTGTCGACGTCGCGCTGTGATGCGGTGGCGGGTGCCGTCCGAAGGGCGGCGTTACTCGCCGGTAACGAACCTCTTGTGTGCCGACCCGGTCGTGAAAGATGATCGGGCCGCTCGATCCGTGTCCCCTCAGCTCCGGCAGCCGGTCGGTGGCTCGGACGCGGACCTCCCCATCCAGGCCGTGCCGGTCCGTCCCAGGACAGGCAGGCCCTCCCTCCATGCCCCGCCACGTGCGGCCCTGGTCCGCATGAGGCGGGGACTCTGTCCCGAGGAGGACCATGGACAAGAAGGTTCAGGCGGGTAGCGGCAAGACCCGCTGGAAGCGGTTCGGTATCACCCTCATCCCGGTCGCGGCGCTCACCGTCGGCATGTTCGCGGGCGTCGCCAGCGGTGCCGTCCCGGTCAACATCACCGTCTCCGGCGGCAGCTTCAAGGTCTCCGCCGACGAACTGGACGCCAACCAGTTCTCCCAGTACGGCGGGCACTACGAGACCAAGAACGGCAGGATCGTGCCGGTGGCCACCGCGGCGATCGGCGACGCCAAGATCACCAAGCTGTGTCAGTCGGTGAACGCGTTCGGCGTCGTGCTGCGCATCGAGGCCGGCGGCAACGGTACGCCCGCCACGGCGAAGGACATGCGGCTGTCGATGGACGGACTCGACGGTGACGCCGAGTTCACCAACATCGACATCGGTGTCGACGCCTCGACGATGGCCCAGGGTTCGTCCGACTGGGCCAAGGGCCCCAAGGTGGGCGGCAACGGCGCACCGACGATGTTCGGCCAGCAGGCCGACCACGCGAAGTTCACCAAGGTCAAGCAGACCGCGTGGCTGGTCCAGGCCGGTCAGTTCTATCTGAAGGACCTGCACCTCACGGTCGGGGGCGGCAGCAAGGAGTGCTTCTGACCTGTCGTCGGCCGCAGGCGGGCTTCCCGCCCGCGGCCGTTCGGCCAACGCGGAGCACCACTCCAGGGAGTAATTCGTGACCGAAGAACAGCCGCACCCGAACGCGATCGGGCGCGGGTGGCAGGCGTTTCGGACCTGGCGGCGAGCCCGTCCGTTCTGGGCCGGAGTATTCAGCATCCTGGCCGCCGGGCCGATTCTGTACGCGCCCTACGCGGCACTCAACGCCGGTGACGTGACCGTGCAACTCCAGCAGTTCGGCGGGGTCTCGGCGCTGTTCATCGGCGCCATCCTGATCATGTGCGGCATCGCGATCTGGTTCAACCCGCAAGCCCGGGTCTACCTCGGGGTCTTCGTGATCCTGGTGTCGCTCGTGTCGTTCATCGTCGCCACGTTCGGCGGATTCGGCGTCGGCATGTTGTTCGGCCTGATCGGCGGCACGCTCGCGGTCTCCTGGGTCTATCTGCCACCGGACGCGCCGGACGACGAGCACGTCGACGACGACGAGGGCGGCGAGGGCGGCGAGGGCGGCGACGGGGATCGGGGTGCGCCGGACGACACGCTCGTGGAGGACGGTTTCCTGGTCCAGGCGATGAACGGGAAGGACGCCGATGCCTCGGGGGAAGCACCGACCGGGTCGGTGACGAACCGACCCGGTGACAGTGCCCGAGGGAGCGTCTCGCCGCGGACGGCGCTCACGGTGATCGCGACGGCGATGGTCGGGGTGGTGGGCGTCGTCGGGATCGCGCACGCGTCGCCCAGCGATCCGTTGCCCGACAACCCGTACTCGGACGGCCCCTGCGTCTCGGCGAGTCCCACGACCTCGTCGAGCGCCTCGGCCGCGCCGAGCACGTCGAGCGCGGCGCCGAGCACGACGGCCACCAAGTCGGCGGGTTCGACCGCCGCCGGCAAGGCGGGCAGCCGACCCTCGACGGACCCGACTGCGGCGGCCGACGGTCGGGTGGTGGCGCCGAAGGCACCACAGGGCACGGCGGCGCAGACTACGGCGCCGACGAGCAAGGCGCCCGAGTTTCGGCTGCCCGAGCTGAAGCTGCCGGAACTCAAGCTGCCGGAACTGAAGTTGCCCGGCCTGCCCGGGCTCGGACTGCCGGGGGCCGACCGGCCCTCGACGGCGCCGCCCGTTCCGGCGTCGGCACCGCCGGCGGCCCCGGCATCGGCGGCACCGCCGGCGGCCGCGGCCGGTCGCACCCCCTCGGCGCCGGCGTCGACGCCTCCCGCGACGACATCCGGCAAACCGTCGGCGAAGCCCTCGACGACGTCGGCCAAACCGTCGGCCACGTCGGCCACGTCGTCCTCGGCGGTGCCGAAGGACGGCAGGACACCCTTTCCGTGCCCGGTGCAGGGACCCGTGAACGCCAAGAGCGGCGGGGGACTCCCGCCGGTCGCGGTCGACCCGTTGGTGCTGAAGTCCAGCCTGTTGGCGATGGCCGGCCTGAACTATGAGGGCGTGGTGAAGGTCGAGACCCTCGCGGGCGGTGAGGAGAACGCGCTCAAGTTCACCGTGTCCAAGGGCATCGACATCTGGAACATGTCGATGACGGTGAAGGAGGCGGGCGGCAAGGACGTCGTCATCTCGTCCGACGAGGGCAGCAAGTCCTGGATGGACGCGGACATTCCGACGACGATGTACGTGAAGTACCTCAAGGGCAACATCTTCGGGATCATCCCGATCACGTTCACGCCCGAGAGTCCGCCGCCGATCAACGTTCCGATCGTGTTCTTCACGAACGTCGAGAGCGCGATGTACGCCCAATTGGGCGGCAAGTTGCACATCCCCGGCTACGGGATCAACAAGACCAACGTGAAGTAGCCGACCCGTCGGGCCGATGCGCCCCGGAACCCACGCGGTTCCGGGGCGCGTTCACGTTCGGTGGCCCGTTCGGGCGGCCCTACGCGTCCACGTAGCGTTCGCGGAACATGGCCAGCACGTTGGCGGTCGGCAGGCTCGGCCACAGGGTCACGCGGCCGTTGCGGCGGTCCACGATCCACTGGCCGGCGCCGACGTTGGCCATCGGGTCCGGGTTCGGGTAGATCGCCTGGACCAGCCAGCCGTACTCGAACTCGGTCATCACGAAGTCACTCGGCGCGTTCGGACCGCCGCCGACCACGTGCCGGCGGGCCTTGTCCCGGGCCTCGCGCTCGTCGATCGGCCGCGGCGGCAGCGGTGCGTCGGCCGGTGTCAGGTTCAGCCGGGTCGGCCGGCGGCCCTCGATCAACGCGATCAGCGCGCCGTCGAAGGTGTCGGCGACGTGCCACAGATCGCCCCACCACAGGTACACCGCGCCGCGCGGATCCATCGCCAACCGACCGCGACCCAGGTCGTATTCGCCGACCGGGGTGAGCGGGCGGCCCAGCGCCGCGCCGTACGCGGCGAGCAGGTCGCCCGCGTACAGCCCGACCAGCGGGTCGATCCGGAACGGCATTCGGGACATGTCCACGCCGGGGCCGTACTGATGCACCGTCATCCCGCCGAACTCCCACAGCGCCTTGATCGCGCTCGGCGGGACGTCGATCCCGGCCGTGCCCAACGCGCGGTACCAGCGCAGCAGTTCCTCTTCCGGGATGTGGATGCCGGGTTGCCAACCGGTGGCCGTGAGGGCCTGGACCACGGCCTCGGGGAAACGATCGCTCATGACGCGGGCACCTCCAGGATGGTGACCCCCAGGTCCGCCAGCGCCGGTGCGCAGGACGAGCAGGGCGGGATCGGCCGTTCGTGCGCGGGGTCGTTCGGCTCGCGCAGCAGGATCGCGGCCAGCGCCGCGCCGTCGAGCAGCCGGCGCATCCGGTCGAGCACGACCTCGTGATCGGGATCGTGGCTGCCCTCGGCGGCCAACGAGGCTTCCGCCTCGACCGCGACCTGGGACAACAACAGGGCGTCGGGGCAACGCCCGTGGAACACCGAGCGCATCGCGGGTTCGGTGCGGTCGAGCAGCGCGGCCACGGCCGGGTGCAGGTCCACGATCGTGGTGTGTGCGCTCACCGCCGTCATCGGTTCCAGGCCGGGGCGTTGCAACGCCGCACCGACGCCGGGAGGCAGCAGATTGTCGAACATCGGTCTTCGTCCGTTCCCTTCGTGATGCCGCGTCAGGGACGCAGGTCGGCGGGCAGACCCGTGCCCGCTCGGTTGTCGACGACCGGTCGGTAGTGCCCGCCCGCGACCGCCGTGCGGGCGATCTCGTCGAGTTCGTCGGGCACTTGCACCAGTTCGTCGGCCAGCAGCGTGGTGAGGTCGCCGGCCAGTCGGGACATCAGGGCGACGGTCGCCCCCGGGGTGTCGCCCTGCCGGGCGTACCGGTCGTCGTTGTCCCAGTACCAGACCGAACCGGCGTCCTCCCCTTGCGTCTTGAGTACCAAGGCACCGCCCTGGACCCACGCGACGGCCAGGAAATCGGCGGTCAGCCGATCGGTGAATCGGGCCGCGACGTCGAGCAGGTCGTAGGGGTCGTATTCGCCGTAGAGGTTGAGGAACTGCTGGTCCAGCACGAACCCGTGGCGCAGGTGCACGGCCGGCCGCGCCGGTGGGCCGCCGCCGTTGTCGATCAGCAACGCCCGGTAGGCATCGGGGAGTCGGTACTTGAGGTACTTGTGCTCCAGGTGGCTCAGGTCGCCGTCGGTGAGCGGCCGACCCACCTGGAGGCGGGCCGGCACCTGGGCCTGCTCGACCGGGCTCCACAGGCCGGTGCGTTCCCGGTCCACGGTCATCGTGGCCACGCCGCCGTGGTGCAGGATCGCGTTCGCGACGTCGACCGGGACCAGGTGGAGCCGGCGTGCGTGCGGCGCGTGGTGCCAGGTCCACCCGCGCGGGGTCGCGGTCTCGACCAGGTCGGCGTACAGCGGGTCGCCGGCGCCGGCCGTCGCGAGATTGGCGGCGATCACGTCGGTGACCCGGGCCTCGTCGATGCCCAGGCCCGGCGGTACCGGGCCGGTCTCGATCACCGCTCGCGCGTACGGCAGGAAGTCCGGGAATCCGTACAGGTCGACGAAGATACCGTCCGGGTATACCCGGCTGCGCGACGTGCGGCCGAAATCGACGATCGAACCCGCGAATTCAGCGGCCGGAGAGCCGCCGTGCTCGGTGCCGGTGTCGGTCATGCCGCAGTCCTCTCCTTCGTGTCCGTCCGGTATTCCGTCGAGGCGGGGTCGGGTGTCATCGCTCCCACCTCAGAATTCGGGATCCAGGAACGGGGAGGTCGGATCGATCTCCCACAGCTCCAGGAATTGGGCGAACGTATCGGCCACCTTGCGCAGATTGTTGGCCGAGATGTATTCCGGGGTGTATTCCTCGTCGGTGTCGAGCGTCGATTCGCTCCAATACCAGAGGGAGCCGGATTCCGGCTCGGTGACCTTGATCGCCACCATTCCGGTGGTGAGTCGGGTGACCGGCAGATAATCCAGGGTGAGTACGTCCCGGCAATAGCCGTGCGCGTAGAGCAACTCGGTGTGCGGGTCACCGCCGGTCCGATAGCCGTAGAGGTCGTCCTCGGGGTCCAGGCCGCGCGGCATGAGCTGGGCGGCGACCGGGAAATCGGCGCCGTTGGTCGCGGCCAGCCAGGCCCGATACTCGGCCGGCAGGGCGAACCCGAGTTTTGCTTCGAGTTCGCGCAGGGCTTCTTCCGAGAGTGTTCCTCGCGGCGTCAATTCGACGGTCACGGTTGTGCTCCAGGGTTGCCGGTCGAGGTATTGGTCGAGGGGGTGGGGGCCATGGCACTGGCGATCCCGCCGTGATGTTTCACCGCGTAGTGTACTGCGAACGGTATGAGCATCATGGTTCGTGTGCCCTCGACGTGGTGCCAGACGTAACCCGGCGCGGTGCGGCCGGATCGCACGCCGTTCCACATCGGATCGTTCCGGAACTCCGCATTGCCCTGGCGAATATCCAGCTTGCGCTGTTCGTCGTTCGCTTCCGCGCGGGCTTCCTTGAATTTCTTGGTGCCGTCCGGGCCGGGCGGGAAACTGCTGCGCTCGGGCGGAGTGACGACGGTGTGCGGAAGATTGATCGTGCGCACCGCGTAGGGGGTGAAGTCCGGATAACCCTGGAGATTGATATAGACGCCGTCGGGGAAGTGGTTGGCCAGCGTCGGGCTTGCGAAGTGCACGATCTGGCCCGCGTACCCCGAGTTGATCGGGTAGCGAGGTGCGCCGGTCATGACCCGGCCACGCGTCGCCAACTCGGCACGGCGCGCGTCCAGGTCGGCTCCGGTCAGCAGCTCCCCGTTGTCCCCGCGCAACAGCCGGTCGAACTCGTCCCGGGCCTGCCGCTCGGCACTGGTGAGGTCCTCGGGCGTCGGGTGGTTGACCAACGCGTCGATGCCGTTGCCGTCGAACATGCGCAGGAGCTTGGCCCGGTTGAGGTTGGTCCGCGGCGGTGCGCCGGTGTCCGGGTGCGGGTTGTCCGAGCGCACGCTCTGCGGCATCTCGAACTCGGCGTCACCACGATGGGTGTCCCAGGTCAGGTCCGCGCGGTCCGCCATGAAGGACGGATCGCGCGGGGCGGCGAGGTCGTACGGCGACTGGCCGCCGCGGACGTCGTCGGGCTTCGGCGGGTTCGGATTGCTCGGGGGCGTGCCGTTGCTCGGAGCCGGTGTGGGGTTGGGGTTCGCCGCGGCGTTGGGGTCGAAGCTCTCCGCCGCCGGCCGGGTCGCCATGAAGGCCGCGACCTCGCGCTCGATGTCGTCGCGCCGACCGTCGTGCGTGGTCGGCCGGTCGCCGGTCGGGCTCGCCGTGGTCGCGGGCTCGCCGAGCGGCCTCGGGTTGGGGCGCATCGGCGACACCAGCGGTGGCGTGGTGTCGATCGGAGCCGGCGGGTTGTTCTGGGCGTGCCTCGGCGGCGGCGGGGTGGCCGGCGTCGCGGCCGGGTTCGTCGCCGGATTCGGGTTGTTGCCGGGCCCGGTCGGGTTCGGCAGCGAACCCGGCATCGGCCCCGTGACGTTCGTCGGCAGATCGCCGGGCGCGGGGTGGACCGGGCCGGTTTGGAACGGTTGTTGCTGGTGCGGCGCGGGCTGGACCGGCGGTGGGTTGTGCGGGGCCGGGTGGACCGGGCCGGTCTGGAAGGGCTGTTGCTGGTGCGGCGCGGGCTGGACCGGCGGTGGGTTGTGCGGGGCCGGGTGGACCGGGCCGGTCTGGAACGGTTGTTGCTGGTGCGGCGCGGGCTGCACCGGTGGTGGGTTGTGCGGGGCCGGGTGGACCGGTTGCTGGTTGTACGGGTTGTTCTGGACCGGCTGCTGCTGGTGCGGGCCGGGTTGGTTGTCGGGCCCCGGTTGCTGGGGCGGCTGGTTGTACGGGTTCGGCTGCACCGGGGCCTGCTGGTGGGGGGCGGGCTGGTGCGGTTGTTGGTTGTACGGGCCCGGTTGTTGCTGCTGGTTGTACGGGTTCGGCTGTACCGGGGCCTGCTGGTGGGGCGCGGGCTGGTGCGGCTGGTTGTACGGGGTCGGCTGCACCGGCTGCTGGTTGTACGGGTTCGTTTGGACCGGCTGCTGGTGGTGCGGTTGTGCGTACGGGCCCGGCTGTTGCTGCTGGGTGTACGGGTTCGGCTGTACCGGGGTCTGCTGGTGGGGGGCAGGCTGGTGCGGTTGCTGGTTGTACGGCCCCGGTTGTTGCTGCTGGTGCTGGGTGTACGGGGTCGGCTGCACCGGTTGCTGGTTGTAGGGGTTCGTTTGCACCGGCTGCTGGTGGTGCGGCTGTGCGTACGGGCCCGGCTGCTGCTGGGTGTACGGGCTCGGCTGGACCGGGGGCTGCTGCTGGTACGGGTTGGGCTGCACCGGGTGCTGGTTGTACGGGTTGACCGGGGGTTGCTGCTGCTGGTGGTGCGGCAGCGGAGGTGCCGGCGGAGGTGGCGGTGCGACGGGCTGGGTGACCGGCGGGGCCGTCATCGAGATCGGCTGGGCGTTCGGGTCCAGCGTGATGGCGTAGACGCTGGTCGCGTTCGGCTGCGGGAAGTCGCTGGTCTGGCCCGTCTGCGGGTCGACGTAGAGGACGTGGCCGCCGATGTTGACCGCGGCCCAGGCATGCGAACTCCGCACGACCTTGACCGAGCCGTCCGGCTGGACCTCGTTGCGGTCCGGCCACTCGGTGACGATGTAGGAGATCGAGCCGGGGCCCGAGGCCCGCAACGCCGCCTCCAACTCGGCGAAACCGGCGGCCGGGTTGTTCGAGCCGTCCGGGTTGACGCCCAGTCGGCTCCACGGCGCGTTCGTCTCCTGCCCGGCGCGCGCCATGCCGTCGGTTTCACCGGTGTTCTCGCCCGGCATGCGGGCCGCGGACACCTCCGGTCGCCCGAACCAGGTGCGGCCGAACGCCAGGACACCGTCCAGGCAGTTGATGTTGCGGCCGGGTACCTGGATCCCGCCGTCGTTCTGCAGCCGGAACCAGCGACCGTTGCGCGGGTCCGGGTGCACGACCGGGGTGCCGTCCGGGTTGCGCGGCACCGCGTTGTTCAGCGCTGCGGCGTCGCTCCAGTTGGGCGGAAGCAGGCCGCCGGGCTGGTGGAACGGTCGCCCCGCGGACAGCGGTGGGCGGTTCGCGATCGGACTGGCCGGGGCGGCCGGTGGGGCGTGGTGCGGCATCGGCTGCGCGTACGGGTTGTTCGCGACCGGCGCGTTGCCGTACGGCGTCCCGTTGTAGGGGGACGGCCCGTTGTGGTTCTGGTTGTACGGGCCGGGCTGGTGCGGCGGGGGAGCCGTCGGACCGGTGTGGTTCGGGCCGGTCGGGACGTTCGGGCCGCGACCGACCAGGCCGCGCATCCGGTCGCCGAGACGCTGGATCGTGTTGCGGAACGGGCCGGCCTGATTCGGCCGCACCGCCGCGCCGGGCGTCGTAGTGGTGACCGGTCCGCCCGGCTGCGGGGTCGGGTCGACGGTGGTGTCGCCGTTGCCGTCCCGAGCCGGGGTGGGTGTCGCGTCCGGGGTCGGATGCGAGGCCAGGTCCGGCTGCCCGGCGGGGTCGGGGTTGGGGGAGGTGTCCTGGTCCGAGGTCGGGTCGGGGTTGGGGGAGCTGTCCCGGTCCGAGGTCGGATCGATGTGTCCGTCCGGCGTCGGGTCGGCGGTCTGCTCCGGCGTCCGGTCGACCGTTTGGTCGGGGGTGGTGTTCGGGTGCGTCGGGTCCGGCGTGGCATCGGTGTGCCCATCCGGCGTCGGGCTCGCGTCCTGGTCCGGAGCCGGGTCCCGGGCGGGGTCGAGGTCGGAATCCGAGGTCGGATCCGGCGTCGGGTCCGCGGCGGCATTCGGGTCGGTGCGCGGTGTCGTCTCCGGCGCCGGGTCCGACGTCGGGTCCGACGTCGGGTCGGGAGTGGCGTCCGACGTGGTGTCGCCGGCCGGGTCCCGGTGCGAGTCGGCGGTCGGCTCGGTCGCCCGGTCGGTGGTCGGCTCGGCTGCCGGGTCGGTCGTCGGGTCGGCGGTCGTGTCGGGTGTGCCGTCCGGCGCCGACGGGTCGGGTGTGCCGTCCGGCGCCGACGGATCGGGCGTGCCGGCGTCCCGGTCGGGCGTCGTTTGCGGCGCCGAATCGGTCTCCGGCTGCTGCGAGTTCGACTGCGGGGCAGGTTGCGCGGTCGGGTCGGCGGACTGCGTGGTCGGCGGCAGCGACATGTCGATCGGCTGCGCGTTCGCGTCCACCGCGATCGCCCAGACCCGATTCTGGTCCGGATACGGCTCGGGCATGACCTCGCCCGACTGCGGGTCGACCCACAGGACTTCGCCGTCCACGTTGATCGCGGCCCACGCGTGCGAGACCTGGCCGGTCTCGATGGTGCCGTCCGGATTCACCTTCGGCTCGGTCGGCCTGGACGTGACGATGTACGTCATCGCGCCCGGCCCCGCGTCACGCAGCCGTGCCTCGATGTCGCCGTACGCGCCGGCGGTGTCGGTGCTGCCGTCCGGGCGCCGGGCGAGCGGGGTCCAGTTCGTGCCGAGCTCGCGCTGGGCCCGCTCCGGGGCGCCGACCTCACCGGTCGTTTCACCGGGGATGCGCGGCGCGGCCACCTCCGGTCGGCCGAACCAGGTGTTGCCGAAGGCCAGTACGGCATCGACGCAGTTGTTGTCGCGGCCGGGCACCTGGGTGCCGCCGTCGTTCTGGAGCCCGAACCAGTGGCCGTCGCGCGGGTCCGGGTGCACCTGCGGCGTACCGTCGGCGTTGCGTGGCACGGCGACGTTCAGCACGGACTGGTCGCTCACGCTCGGCGGCATCAGGCCGCCGGGCTCGTACAGCGGGCGGCCGTCGTTGAGCTGCGGACGACCGGCGATCGGACTGGTCGGATTCCGTGGTGCGTCCGGCCGGTCGGGCCGCGGGTTCGCGTCGGTCGTGGCCGGCGAGTTCGCGTACGGAGTCGAGTCGTAGGTGGTGTTCGGCTCCGGTCGGGTGCTCGGATCGACGGTCGGCGAGGTGTTCGGGCCTCGGCCGAAGAGGTTGCGGATCCGGTCGCCGAGTCCGCCCACCGCGTTGTCGACCCGACCGCTCGGATCCGGGTTGCCCGGTGTGCCGGGGCGGGGGCCCGTCGGGTTGCCGGCCGGTGTCAGGTTCAGGATGCCGACACCGCCGCCGTCCCGGGTCGGTGTGCCGTCCTGCTCCGAACGCGGCGCGGAGTCCCGCGCGGGGTCGGTGGTGGGGCCGGCGATCGTCGGCTCGGCGGTGAGGTTGGTGTCCCGGTTCGGATCCTGGTTCGGATCCTGGTTCGGGCCGTGGTTCGGATCCTGGCGGGTGTCCGGCGTCGGGTCCGCGGCCGGGTCCGGCTCGGCATCCTGTCGGTGTTCCGGCGTGGTGTCGCCGGTCGGGTCCTGTCGGGCGTCCGAGGTGGGCTCGGGCGTCGGGTCGGAGGTCCGGTCGGTCGTCGGGTCCGACGTCGGGTCGGGCGTCGACTCGGGCCGGGATTCCGGCCGGGTCTCCGGGGTCGCGTCGGGCGTCGGGTCCGACCGGTTCTCCGGCGTCGGGTCGGACTTCGGGTCGGCGGTCGGGTCCGGTCGGGCGTCCCGGTTCGGATCCGTGTGGCCTTCCGGCGTCGGGTTCGCGTCGTGGTCCGGCGTCGGGTCCGTGTTCGGGTCCGTCGTCGATCCCGGCGTCCGGTCCGGCGTGGTTCCGTTCGGGCCAGTCGCGTGGTTGGGGGTGTTGCCGGCCGAGCCGTCCTGGCGTTGGCCGGGAATGCGGCTCGTGTCCGGCGAGGTGTTGCTCGGTGTCGTCCCGGTGGTCGGCGAAGTGCCGTTCGAGGAAGCCGAGTTCGGAGTGGTCGGGCCGGTCGGGCCGCCGGTGGTCGGCGTCGCGGCGCCCGTCGGTCGGGTCGCGGTCGGCGTACCGGTGGAGTTCGTTGTGGCCGAAGTGTCGTTGCTGGCACCGGAGTTGGACGTCGTACCGGCGCCGGTACCCGGGTTGGTACCCGTCCCGGTACCCGCACTCGTGGCCGTGGCCGCACCCGTGCTCGCCGCCGCGGTCGTCGCAGCCGTCGTGCTCGTCGTCGACACGTTGGTCGTCGTGCTCGGACCGGACGTCGACGGCGTCGTGGACGAGGACGGCGAGCCGATCGAGGACGAACCGCTCGAGGTGGACGCGGTGCTCGTGGACGCCGTCGTGGTCTGCACGCCGCCGCCGGAAGGCCCGCCGCCCGTCGGCCCGCCGCCCATGGACGGCGAACCACCACTCGGGGCGGCGGAGCCGGTCACGGTCGCCGAGCCGCCCATCGGCGACGCGTTGCCACCGCCCGGCGTACCGCCGGCGGGCATGCCACCCGGCTGCTGACCGCCGCTCGGCGGCGCCTGTACATACGAGTTGTTCTGCGAGGAGCTGCCGTCGTGGCCCGGTACGCCGCGCGGCGCGTCGCTGCTGTGGCCGGTCACTCCCGCCGGCGCGTCCGTCACCGGCGGCGCCGCGGCCGAGGCGTTCTGGGTCGCGACGGGGGTGTGCGAGGGCCGGTAGTCCCCGCCCGTGTTGCCGCCACCGCCACCGGAGTTGCCGGGATTCCCGCCGGAGCTACCGGAGTTGCCACCCGAGTTCCCGTGCTGACCGGAGTTCCCGCCCGAGTTCCCCCCGGAATTCCCGGAGTTCCCGGAGTTCCCCCCGGAATTCCCACCCGAGTTCCCGGAGTCTCCCGAGTTCCCGGACGAATGGTGCGACCCGCCGTTCTGGCCACCGTTCCCGGTCGACCCGCCGTTGCCGCCCCCGCCCCCGTTCGATCCGCCCGACGAGCCGTTGGACCCGCCGCCGCCTCCGTTGGACCCGCCCGAGCCGTTCGACCCGCCGCCCCCGCCGCCGTTCCCGGAGTTCCCGCCGCCCCCGCCGTCCGGGTTGAGCGTCGAATCGATTCTGTTGCCGCCGGTCACCGGCCCGTTGTTGCCGCCCAGGTTCGGCCCGCCGAGGCCCGAAGGGTCGAGGCCGGGGGTGTTGAACGCGCCGCTGACCCGGTCGCCGAGCTTGGACGCGCCGTGGTCGGTCGCACCGCCCAGGCCACCACTGGCGAAGGTCTCCCAGTTCACCGGACCGCCGGTGGCCAGCGTGCCGGCGACCTCGGCGCTCACATTGGAGGTCAGCGAGGTGGTGACGCCCTTGATGCCCACGTCGGCGCCCTCGCCGAAGACCTTCTTGCCGAGGCCGTTCACGCCGATCGCGGCCAGGCCGCCGGCCGCGCCGCCGCCCGCGGCCAGCGCGGTCTGCTTGATCGAGTAGCCGTCCTGCGAACCCCAGGTCATGTGGATGAACTGGGAGATGATGTCGTCGCGCACCTCGGAGAGTGCCTCGAGGGCGACGTTCTTGAGCAGTCGGCGCACCATGGACGCCTCGATCCGCCCCAGCATCCGGCGCAGCACCTGCATGAACGAGAAGCGCAGCGCGGCGGTCGAGGCCGCGGCGGTTCCGGCGGTGATGCCCAGGGTGATCGGAGCCGCCGCGATCTGGGCCAGGATGGCCGCGCCCTGGATGGTCGCCATCGTGACGAACTCGATCTTGGTGGCGTAGATCGTGTCACTCGTGTCGTCCGCCGCGCCGCCGAGTGCCTTGGAAGCCCCTTCCAGGGCCGGGAAGAACGCCTTCTCGCCCTTGCTCAGCTTGTCCCACATCCGAAGGAAGGCTTCCATGCCCTTGCCCTCGTTGGCGGCGTTGAGCTTGTTGACCGCCGCGGCCAGGTCCCCCGCGACCTTGGCGAGTTCGCCGGCGGCGTGTTCCCACGCGTTGCCCAGCGCCTCACACTTGTCCTCGTCGCCCTCCGGCCAGTCGACACCGACCAGCAGTTCGAGGACCTTCTCGACGATTTCCCCCGCTTCGACCGCCATCAGGCCTTGCCACCGAAGCTCTCGCGGTTGTGGTCCTCGGTCTTCTGGTAGTTGCCGGCGGACGTGTCCAAGCCCTTGCCGATCTCGCCGAGACCCTTGGCGAGCGCTTCGAGCGCTTCGAGCACCTTGTCCCGGGCCGGCTTGTACTCCTTCGCGAACCCGTTGCCGAGATCGTCGTCGCCCCAGCATTCGCCGAGACCCTCGATGGACGTCTTGAGCGTCGCCCGTATCTCACCGACGCGCCTTCCCGCGTCCGTGAAAGCCTTGCCCGCCGTCTTGAAGTCCGAGGGAAGGGCCTTGTATCCCGTACCCGCGTCCGCCGTCATGTGAGAACACCCCCGTGTTCCGTGTCTCTCTGGCTGTCGCACGGTCCCCGGCAGGTTCCGGACAGGACGTCTTCCGGGGGCATGAAGGCAAGACACTAATTCACGATTCGCCGGAGTGTCACGTTTCCGGGGGTCGACGTTCCGGATCGAACATCGACCCCCGGAAGGTACTTCACGTGTTATTCAGGGACAAACCAGACAGTGGCCAGTGGGGGCAGCGTCATCGTCGCGGAGGCCGGTCGACCCTGCCATTCCCCGTCGACGGCCAGGATCTCGCCTTGATTGCCCACGTTCGCGCCGCCGTAGCCGTCGGCATCGGTGTTGAGCACCTCACGCCAGCGACCCGCGTGCGGCAGACCCACCCGGAAGTCCTCCCGGACCACCGGGGAGAAATTGCACACGCAGAGCAACTGCTCACCGGCCGCACCGAGTCGGATGAAGGACAACACATTGGACGCCGCGTCCCCGCCGTCGATCCAGGAGAAGCCCTCCGGGCGGGTGTCCTGCGTCCACAGCGCGGACCTGCCCCGATACGTGGTGTTGAGGTCGCGGACCAGCCGCTGGATGCCCCGGTGCTCCTCGTGGTCCAGCAACCACCAGTCCAGGCCGCGTGCCTCCGACCACTCGGCGCCGTGGCCGAATTCCGAGCCCATGAACAACAACTGCTTGCCCGGATGGGCCCACATGAAGGCCAGGTAGGCGCGCACGTTCGCCATCTGCTGCCAGCGGTCGCCCGGCATCTTGTCCACCAGCGAGCGTTTGCCGTGCACCACCTCGTCGTGGCTGATCGGCAGGATGTAGTTCTCGCTCCACGCGTACATCAGCGAGAAGGTGATCTCGTTGTGGTGATGTTGCCGGTGGATCGGCTCCTTCTGGATGTACTCCAGCGAGTCGTGCATCCAGCCCATGTTCCACTTGAAGCCGAAGCCGAGCCCGCCGCCGTCGGTGGAGCGGGTCACCCCGTCCCACGCGGTGGACTCCTCGGCGATGGTGAGCACGCCCGGCACCCGCCGGTACAGCGTCGCGTTCATCTCCTGGAGGAAGGCCACCGCGTCCAGGTTCTCCCGGCCGCCGTGTTGGTTGGGCGCCCACTGGCCGTGTTCGCGCGAGTAGTCCAGGTAGAGCATCGAGGCGACCGCGTCCACCCGCAGCCCGTCGATGTGGAACTCCTCGCACCAGTAGACCGCGTTGGCGACCAGGAAGTTGCGCACCTCGTTGCGGCCGTAGTCGAAGACCAGCGTGCCCCAGTCGGGATGTTCGCCCCGACGCGGATCAGGGTGCTCGTACAGCGGCGTCCCGTCGAACCGGGCCAGCGCCCAGTCGTCCTTGGGGAAGTGCGCCGGCACCCAGTCCACCAGCACGCCGATGCCCGCGCGGTGCAGCGCGTCGACCAGGTGACGGAACTCGTCGGGACTGCCGAACCGCGACGTGGGCGCGTAGTACGAGGACACCTGGTAGCCCCAGGACGGCCCGTACGGGTGTTCGGCCACCGGCAGCAGTTCGACGTGCGTGAAGCCCATCTCGGTGACGTAGGCGGGCAACTGCTCGGCGAGTTGCAGGTAACTCAGGCCCGGCCGCCACGAGCCGAGATGGATCTCGTACACACTCATCGCCGAGGTGTGGTGGGTCACCTCGGCCCGCTTTTCCAACCACTCCTTGTCCGACCACGAGTAGGCCGAGGTGTGCACGACCGACGCGGTCGAGGGCGGCAGTTCGGTCGCGAAGGCCAGCGGGTCGGCCTTTTGCCGGGACACCCCGTCCCGACCGAGGATCTCGTACTTGTACTTGGTGCCGTCGCCGACGTCGGGGACGAACAACTCCCACACCCCGGACGAGCCGAGCGAACGCATCGGGTGCCCGATGCCGTCCCAGTAGTTGAAGTCGCCCACCACCCGCACGCCCTGCGCGTTCGGGGCCCAGACCGCGAACGAGGTGCCGGCGACGGGCCCGTTCGGGGTCTCGTACGAGCGCACGTGCGAGCCGAGCACCTCCCACAGCCGCTCGTGCCGGCCCTCGGAGATGAGGTGTATGTCGAACTCGCCCAGGGTGGGCAGGAACCGGTACGGGTCGTCCGTGTGCAGTTCGGTGCCCTCGTAACGGATCTCCAGCCGATAGTCGGGCACCTGATCACCCGGCACGACGCCGCTGAACAGGCCCTCCGCCTCGTGGGTCAGCTCGACCCGGCGCTCGCCGGTGACCACGAACACCTCGCGGGCCCACGGCCGCAGCACCCGCACCACCACGCCGTCGACGCCGGGCACGTTCGGGTGCGGGCCGAGCAGTGCGTGCGGATCGTGGTGAGCGCCGTCCACCAGGCGGCGCAACTCCTCGCCGGCGGTCGGCGGTACGACGGGGGTGCCGGTCGGGCGGATTCGGGGGCGCTTGTCCCGACTCCGGGTGGGGCGGCCGGTGACCCCGCCGCCCTCGGGTGACGCGCTGAAGTCCTGACGGGCCGTCACGGATGGGACCTCCTGAGACGTTGGTGCTGAACGGGAATCGACGGTTCGTCAGTGCGGCTGCGGCGCACGCTCGGCCAGGCGCCGGATCGCCGACATCGGAACCGGTAGCCACGAGGGTCGGTTGCCCGACTCGTACATGACCTCGTACACGGCCTTGTCGGTCTCGAAGGCCCGCAACAGCACGGGCTCGGAATGGGGGTCGAGCGAGCCCGCGTCGGCGTACCCCGCACAGAAGGCTTCCCGGTTGCGGGTGGCCCATTCCTCCGCACGGTGCACCAGGTGCGGCGCGGGCGCCCCGCGCCCCCAGAACCCGTTGCCACCGGCCAGCAGATGCCGGGCCGCGTAGTCGAACGAGCGCAACATCGCCGCGATGTCGCGCAGCGGCGAGTGCAGCGAGCGCCGTTCGCTCAACGGCCGGGCCGGTTCGCCCTCGAAGTCGAGCAACACCCACCGGGTGGCGGTGCGCATCACCTGGCCGAGGTGGAAGTCGCCGTGGATGCGCTGCAACGGGACCGGATGCCCGTCCCGGCCCAGCGTCTCCAGATCCCGGTACGCCTCGCGCAGCCGGTCGGTGAACGGCGCCAGCTCCGGCACCGCCTCGGCCGCCGCGTGCAACCGGCGCTCCATGTCCCGGGCGATCGCGGCCAGCTCCGCTTCGCCCGCCACCGCCGTGGGCAGCGAGCGGGCCAGGTCGGCGTGCACCTCGGCGGTGGCCGCGCCGAGCCGGAAGGACTCGCCGGCGAAGTCGCCACCGGTCTCGTGTGCGTGCGGACCGGCGCCGCGCACCTCCTGGCCGGCGTACAGGTCGCGTACCGAGGTCTTGGCCAGCTCCCATCCGTCGGTGCCGGTGCGCAGGTATTCCTGGAGCAGGCCGAGCGTGGTCGGCTCGGCGTCCGCGTCCGGGAACGGCATGTCGAACCACGCGATCGGCGCGGGGATCCGCCGCGAACCCGCGCCCGCCAGCGCGAGCGAGACCTCCAGGTCCGGGTTGACCCCGGGCACCACGCGGCGGAACAGCTTGAGGATCACGTCGTCGCCGAAGATGATCGACGTGTTCGACTGCTCGGCGCCGATCACCAGCCCGACATGCTCGGGGTCGGGGGCCTGCGCGCCGGGGCGGTGGAAGCCCAGTGGGCCTGCGGTGTCCGCCGCGACGAACCGTTCCGGCAACCACCGGGTCAGTTCCGCGTCGTGCACCGCGTCGTAGAGGCTGTTGCCGTTGGGCAGCCGGCCGATCACCGCGTGCGTGAGTCGGCCCGGTAGGGTCTCGCGGACCCCCAGCAGGAGTTGGTAGTGCTCGGGCGTGCCGCCGTGGTCGACCCGCAGCAACATGTGGTGCAGCGCGGGATCGCCGGAGACCACTTCGAGGCTGTGGACCACGCCGGCCCCACGAAGAGGCCGGCCCTTGCCGGCGAACCATCTCTGCTGCGGCAGCCAGTCGCGCAGCAGAGCGATCACGGCGGAGGCAGTCGGATCGTGGGGTCGGGTGGAATCCGTCACAGCGTCATTTCTCCACGGGTGAGGCGGAACCAATAGAAACCGTGCCCCGCGAGGGTGAGCAGATACGGCAGCTCACCGATCGCCGGGAACGTCACCCCCCCGAGCAGCTCGACCGGTTCGTACGTCTCGAACTGCCGCAGGTCCAACTCGGTGGGCTGGGCGAAGCGCGAGAAGTTGTGAACACACAGCACGATGTCGTCCTCGTATTCGCGAAGGAACGCCAGCACGCTGGGATTGGACGAGGTCAGCTCGTTGTACACACCGAGCCCGAAGGCCGGGTTCTGCTTGCGGACCTCGATCATCCGGCGGGTCCAGTGCAGCAGCGACGAGGCGTTGGACATCTGTGCCTCGACGTTGGTGACCTGGTAGCCGTAGACCGGGTCCATGATGTTCGGCAGGTACAGCCGACCCGGGTCGCACGTGGAGAAGCCCGCGTTGCGATCCGGGGTCCACTGCATCGGCGTGCGCACACCGTCCCGGTCGCCGAGCCAGATGTTGTCCCCCATGCCGATCTCGTCGCCGTAGTACAGGACGGGCGAGCCCGGCAGCGACAGCAGCAGCGCCGTGAACAGCTCGATCTGGTTGCGGTCGTTGTCCAGCAACGGCGCGAGCCGACGGCGGATGCCCACGTTGGCCCGCATGCGCGGGTCCTTCGCGTACTCCTTGTACATGTAGTCGCGTTCCTCGTCCGTGACCATTTCGAGGGTGAGCTCGTCGTGGTTGCGGAGGAAGATGCCCCATTGGCAGTTGTTCGGGATGGACGGCGTGCCGGCCAGGATCTCCGAGACCGGGTAGCGAGATTCGCGGCGCACCGCCATGAAGATGCGCGGCATCACCGGGAAGTGGAACGCCATGTGGCATTCGTCGCCGTCGCCGAAGTAGTCCACCACGTCCTCGGGCCACTGGTTGGCCTCGGCCAGGAGCACGGTGTCCGGATACTTGTCGTCGATCTCCTTGCGCACCCGCTTGAGGAACTCGTGGGTGGCGGGCAGGTTCTCGCAGTTGGTGCCCTCCTGCGCGAACAGGTACGGCACCGCGTCCAGCCGGAACCCGTCGATGCCCAGGTCCAGCCAGAACCGCAGCCCGGCGAGCATCTCCTCCTGTACCCGCGGGTTCTCGTAGTTGAGATCGGGCTGGTGGCCGAAGAAGCGGTGGAAGAAGTACTGCTTGCGCACCGGGTCGTAGGTCCAGTTGGACGACTCGGTGTCGACGAAGATGATCCGGGCGTCGCCGTACGCCTTGTCGTCGTCGGCCCACATGTAGTAGTCGCCGTAGGGCCCGTCCGGGTTGTTCCGCGACTCCTGGAACCACATGTGTTGATCGCTCGTATGGTTCATCACGAAGTCGATCACCACCCGCATGCCGCGCTTGTGCGCCGAGTCGACGAACTCGACGAAGTCGGCGAGGTCGCCGAACTCGGGCAGCACCGCCGTGTAGTCCGCCACGTCGTAGCCGCCGTCGCGCAGCGGCGAGGCGAAGAACGGCGGCAACCACAGGCAGTCGACGCCCAGCCACTGGAGGTAGTCCAGCTTCTGGGTCAGGCCCTTCAGGTCGCCCACCCCGTCCCCGTTGCTGTCCTGGAAGGACCGCACGAGAACCTCGTAGAAGACGGCTCGCTTGAACCACAGGGGATCGCGATCCCGCGACGGGGTGTCGTCGAAGGTGTCGCGGACGGGTTCGTTGACGATCACGGGCTGTTCCTCCGGACCGAGAAGAGATGCGCGGGCTCGTGCGCGGGATCCAGCCGCACGTAGTTGTGCCGACCCCAGCGATAACCGGCTCCGGTGAACTCGTCCTGCACCGCGAAGGTGTCCTGCCAGTCCAGCCCCAGGGCGGGCAGGTCCAGCGCGACGGTCGCCTCGTGCGTGTGGTGCGGATCCAGGTTCACCACGACCAGGACCAGGTCGTCGACGTCACCCACACGGGTGCGCTTGGAGTAGGCCATGACCGCATCGTCGTCCACATGATGGAAGGTCAGGTTTCGCAGATGTTGCAGACTCGGGTGGCGTCGGCGCATCCGGTTCAGCGTGGTCAGGTACGGCGCCAGCGAGCGGCCCTCGCGTTCGGCGCCGGCCCAGTCGCGCGGGCGCAACTGGTACTTCTCCGAGTCGTGGTACTCCTCGCTGCCGGCCTTGACCGCCAGGTCCTCGTACAGCTCGAAGCCCGCATAGACCCCCCACGACGGGGACAGCGTGGCGGCCAGCAGGGCCCGGATCCGAAACGCGGCCGGCCCGCCGTACTGAAGGTAGGCGTGCAGGATGTCGGGCGTGTTCACGAAGAAGTTCGGCCGCATGTAGGCGGACGCCTCGCCGGTGGTCAACTCGGTGAGGTACTCCTGAAGTTCGTCCTTGCCGTTGCGCCAGGTGAAGTACGTGTAGGACTGCTGGAAGCCGACCTTGGCCAGGGTGCGCATCATCGCCGGTCGGGTGAACGCCTCGGCCAGGAAGAGCACGTCCGGATCGCTCGCGTTGATCGTGGCGATCACCTGTTCCCAGAACGCCACCGGCTTGGTGTGCGGGTTGTCCACCCGGAAGATCCGCACGCCGTGCGCCATCCAGTGCCGCAACACCCGCAACGTCTCGGCGACCAGACCCTCGAAGTCGGTGTCGAAGTCGATCGGGTAGATGTCCTGGTACTTCTTGGGCGGGTTCTCCGCGTAGGCGATGGTGCCGTCGGCGCGGTGCCGGAACCACTCCGGGTGCTTGGCGACCCACGGGTGGTCGGGGGAGACCTGGAGCGCGAAGTCCAGCGCGACCTCCATCCGCAGTTCGCCCGCCCGGGCCACGAACGCGTCGAAGTCCTCGATCGTGCCCAGTTCGGGGTGGATCGCGTCGTGACCGCCCGCGGGCGAGCCGATCGCCCACGGCGAGCCGGGATCGTGCTCACCGGCTTCGAGCGTGTTGTTGGGCCCCTTGCGGAACGCGTCCCCGATCGGGTGAATCGGTGGCAGGTAGACCACGTCGAAGCCCATTGCGGCGATCTGCGGCAGGCGTTCCATCGCGGTCCGGAAGGTGCCGCTGCGCGGCGGGTGCTTGCCGGTCGGGTCCACCACCGCGCCCTCGGAGCGCGGGAAGAACTCGTACCACGCGCCGTACAGCGCGCGCTCGCGCTCGACACGCAGCGGATAGCGGGCCGACGTGGTGAGCAACTCGCGCAGCGGATGACTGCCCAACACCTCGTCCAGCGCGGCGGAACGGGCCGCGGCCAACCGCGCGGCGGGGCTGCGCGTGTCGTCTCGGACCGCGTCCACCGCGGCCAGCACGATCGCCCGCAGGCCGTCCTTCTTGGGCACGCCGGCGGCGGCCCGCTCCAGCAACTGCGCGCCCTCCTCCAGCATCAGCTCGACCTCCAGGCCGGCCGGGATCTTGATGCCGGCCGCATGCCGCCACGTGGCGATCGGGTCGCCCCACGCCTCGACCGCGTAGGACCACAGGCCCTCGGTGGTCGGCGTGACGCTCGCGTGCACCCGGTCGGTCCCGGGCGCGCCCGGGAGCATCGGGGTGAGCGGGCCCGGCCGCCCGCGCGGGTCGCGCAGGACGACGTTCGCGGCCACCGCGTCGTGCCCCTCGCGAAAGACCGTGGCGCCCACGTGGAATGTCTCCCCCGGGACCGCCCGGGCCGGTCGGGTGCCGCCGTCGACGGCCGGTTCGACGTCGAGGATCGGGATGCGCCCGATGCGCGGCGTCACCGGTTTGGCCGATCTCCCGGCCCGGGTCGCCGACTTGGTGCCGGCCGTGGTCGCGGTGGTGCGGTTCGCCTGCTCCGGCCGCACCGGGCCCGCCTCGGTCGTGGCCGGGCCGGCCGCCGGTGTGCGGGCGGCCGATGTGGCGGCCGGCGTGGTCGCGGGCCCGGCGGCCCGCGGCTTCCCGGCGGTCGTCTTCCGTGCCGCGGCCTTGCCGGCCGCGACCTGTCCCGCCCGGGGTGCGCGGGCGCCCCCGGGGTCCTTCTCAGCCGAACTGGTCATGCCGAACTCCTGTACCCACGGACGGGCATCCCGTGCGCATCGCGCGCGATACACCCGTACGGAAACCCACTCGATTCCCCGATTGCCGGACCCGGGAGTGGCGGAAAACCGACCCGGCGGCGACCGGTGGGATCGCTCGGGTCCACCTCTCACCGCTGCGCGGCGGCCATTGCTCGTGACGCGACCACCAGGCGGGGACCGGGTGGGGCCCGGCCCGCGACCGTGGACGGTGGATGTCTGGTGTGTCCGCGGTACGGCGGGACGGAAGGACCCGGCTGTTCAACGATCATCGAGTCGCTCGGGGCACGGTCCATATGGTGTAAAAACGCCCCCAGACCCATCCGCAAGATCTTGCCGGCTTTGCAAGCGCACTGCATCCACTGTCGCAAGTTCTGCCGCCTTCCGGCTAGGGTCGCAGCGTGAGAGCAATCCGCAGATTCACCGTGCGTACGGTTCTGCCCGCTCCGCTGGAGCCACTGGGTGAACTGGCGATGAACCTCCGCTGGTCCTGGCACGCGGAGACCCGCGACCTGTTCGAGTCGATCGATCCGGACACCTGGGCCTCGGTCGGCCGAGACCCCGTCCGCCTGCTCGGCACCGTGCCGAACGACAAACTCGGCGCCCTCGCCGACGACCGCCGCTTCCTCGCCCGACTGCGGGTGGCGGCCGAAGACCTGCACGAATACCTGACCGGACCTCGTTGGTACCAAACCCTGTCGGAGCCCGGTACAAGTGCGGATGCGCCGCCGGCGGCGATCGCGTACTTCTCGCCGGAGTACGGCATCACCGCGGCACTTCCGCAGTACAGCGGCGGTTTGGGCATCCTCGCGGGAGACCACCTCAAGGCCGCCAGCGACCTGGGTGTGCCGATCGTGGGTGTCGGCCTGATGTACCGCCACGGGTACTTCCGGCAGTCCCTCTCCCGGGACGGTTGGCAGCAGGAGCGCTATCCCCTGCTGGACCCCAACGAGTTGCCACTGACCCTCCTTCGGGGTGCCGACGGTGCACCCGCACGGGTGGTCATCGGACTCCCGACGGGTGAGTTGCACGCGCGGATCTGGAAGGCCCAGGTCGGTCGGGTGCCACTGCTCCTGTTGGACTCGGACATCGAGGAGAACGAGCCCGCCGAACGCGAGGTGACCGACCGGCTGTACGGCGGCACGAGCGAACATCGCTTGCATCAGGAGATGCTGCTGGGCATCGGCGGGGTGCGGGCTTTGCGGGCTTTTTGCGAGATCACCGGTCATCCGGCACCCGAGGTCTTCCACACCAACGAGGGCCACGCCGGCTTCCTGGGCATCGAGCGGATCCGCGAGTTCACCCAGGCCGAGGGGTCGGACTTCGACGCGGCCCTGGAAGCCGTCCGGGCGGGCACGGTGTTCACCACGCACACGCCCGTTCCGGCCGGCATCGACCGGTTCGGACGCGACCAGATCCAGCGACATTTCGGCGGCGACCTCGCTTGTCCGGGGGTTCCGGTGGATCGGGTCCTCGCGCTGGGCGCGGAGACCTACCCGGACGGCGATCCGGGCGTGTTCAACATGGCCGTGATGGGGCTGCGGCTCGCCCAACGGGCCAATGGCGTGAGCAAGTTGCACGGACGGGTCAGCCGGGGCATGTTCGACGGCCTGTGGCCGGGCTTCGACACCACCGAGGTACCGATTACCTCGATCACGAACGGCGTACACGCGCCCACGTGGGTGGATGCCGACGTGCTCGACCTGGCGGCCCGCGAAACCGGCGTCGAACTCACCGAGGATCCCTCGGCCTGGGCGGCGATCGACCGGTTGTCGCCGGGCTCGCTCTGGGAGCTGCGCCGGGCGCTGCGCGCGAAGCTGGTCACCGAGGCCCGCCTGCGGCTGCACGCGTCCTGGAAGCAACGTGGCGCGGGCGACGCGGAATTGGGCTGGATCGAGCAGGTGCTCGATCCGGACGTGCTGACCATCGGGTTCGCCCGGCGGGTGCCGTCGTACAAACGACTCACCCTGATGTTGCGGGATCCGGCCAGACTGCGCGGGATGTTGCTGCACCCCGAGCGGCCGGTGCAGATCGTGATCGCGGGCAAGGCGCACCCGGCCGACGAGGGTGGCAAACGGCTGATCCAGGAGCTGGTGCGGTTCGCCGACCGCGAGGACGTGCGGCACCGGATCGTGTTCCTGCCGGACTACGACATCGCGATGGCCCAGCACCTGTACCCCGGGTGCGACGTGTGGCTGAACAACCCGCTGCGTCCGCTGGAGGCGTGCGGCACCTCCGGGATGAAGGCCGCGCTGAACGGCTGCCTGAACCTGTCCATCCTGGACGGGTGGTGGGACGAGTGGTACGACGGCTCGAACGGGTGGGCGATCCCGACCGCCGACGGGATCACCGACGTCGACCGTCGGGACGACCTGGAGGCGGCGGCGCTGTACGACCTGATCGAGAACTCGGTCGCGGCCCGGTTCTACGATCGGGGGCCCGAGGGCCTGCCGACCCGATGGCTGGAAATGGTCCGCCACACGCTGTCCACGCTCGGCCCGAAGGTGCTCGCGGACAGGATGGTCAAGGACTACGTCGACGTGCTGTACGCGCCGGCGGCGTCCGCCGGCCGGGCGATCATCGGGTCGGCCGCGCGGGAGTTGGCCGAGTGGAAGGCACACGTGCGGCGGTCCTGGGCCGGCGTACGGGTCGATCACGTGGAGTCGGGCGGGATAGGGGACGCCCCCGAGGTCGGCAACACGCTGAACCTGCGGGTCTTCGTCTCGCTGGGCGAACTCGCGCCCGTCGACGTCGAGGTCCAGGTCGTGCACGGTCGGGTCGACGACTCGGACCGGATCGTGGAGGCGACGGTCGCGCCGCTGAAGGCGGGTCGGCGGGACGAGCACGGCCGCTGGTTCTACGAGGGCTCCCTGGCCCTGGATCGCACCGGCCCGTTCGGCTACACCGTCCGGGTGATGCCGACCCACGCGCTGCTCGCGAGCCCGGCCGAACTCGGCCTGATCGCGGCACCGCCGGAGAGCGAGGGCTTCCCGGAGGGCATGCCGCTGCGCTGACGCGGTGACCACGCCCTCGGGCCCCGCCGTCCTTCGGGACGACGGGGCCCGAGGCGCGTCACAGGGCCGTGGGCGCGGTGAGGCGGGGGCCGGGGCATCCGCGCGCCGAGTCCGCTCGTCGGGATCCGGCTCGCGGACGGTCGACTCGTGGACGGTCGATTCGCGGGTACGGTTTCGCACCGGGGAGGGTGATCCAGCTCATACCGCCGGCTCGTAACGGCGGGGGTGGGAAATATCGTCATCTCCTCTGGTAAAGCAGCGACTTAGGGAGATCGATGCCCAGCACGGCAGCAGGGGCGACATCCGGTTCGGGTGCACGGAGACCTCGCTCGCGACGACGGATACGCAGGGCCCTGCCGGCGCTCGCGGTGTGTGTCGCGCTTCTGGGCGCGGGGGCGTGCGGCGGCGGGGACGCGAAGAAGGACAAGAAGGACGACAAGGTCGAGTCGGTCGCCCAGACCAAGGCGCCCACCGGTGACGGCGCGCCGAAGACCTCTCAGGCCGTGGTGACCATCGTCCCCAAGGACGGCGCGACCGCGGTGGCCACCGACGGCGTGCTGAAGGTGAGTGCCAGTGCCGGGAAGCTGACCGCCGTCACCGTGACCGGCTCCGAGGGCGGCAAGCCGGTCGAGGGCGTCATCTCGCCGGACGGGAGCAGTTGGGCGCCTTCGGCGGCGCTGCAGACCGGCACCAAGTACGCGGTGTCCGCGACCGCGACCGACGCCGCCGGGCTGGTCTCCGCGCTGCAGTCCTCGTTCACCACGTTGACCCCGGAGAACACCAACTACGGCGTGTTCAACATCGACGCGAACGAGACGTACGGCGTCGGCATGATCGTCTCGCTGGAGTTCACCAAGCCGGTCAAGGACAAGGCGGTGGTGAACCGGTCCGTCACCGTCACCGCGGAGCCCGCGGTCGAGGTCAAGGGGCACTGGTTCGGCAACCAGCGGCTGGACTTCCGCCCGGAGCAGTACTGGAAGCCCGGCACGAAGGTGACCCTGCACCTGGACCTGGACGGCAAGCAGACCTCGCCGGGCGTCTACGGCAAGCAGAAGAAGGAGGTCTCCTTCACCGTCGGCCGGGCGCAGACCAGCGTCGCCGACAACAGCGCGCACACGCTGACCGTCACCCGGGACGGCGCGCTGCTCAAGAAGCTGCCGGCCAGCCTGGGCGACCCGGAGAACACCACGTACAACGGCAAGATGACCATCATGTCCAAGGAAGCCACCGTGCACATGGACTCCCAGACGGTGGGCCTGGGCAAGGGCGTGTACGACATCAAGGACGTGCCGCACGGCATGCGGCTGAGCGTCAGCGGCACCTACGTGCACGGCAACTACTGGCGTGACCCGCCACCGTTCGGCAAGGAGAACACCAGCCACGGCTGCGTGAGCCTGCAGGACGTCAAGGGCGGCGGCGACCCGAACATGGCCGCCGCGTGGTTCTACAAGGAATCCCTGATCGGCGACGTGGTCGAGGTGGTCAACTCGCCCGACAAGGTGATCGCCGCCGACAACGGCTGGAGCGGTTGGTCGATGGACTGGGCGGGCTGGACGGCGGCGAGCTGATCGGCTCGATCGTTCCTTCGCCCCGCATCGCGGGACGTGTACGCCCGAAGGGGGCGGTGCCGGGTCACCGGCGCCGCCCCCTTCGGGTCGGGTGTCGCGTTGCGGGGGCGAGCCCGCGGCTCGGTCAGCCGTGCGGCTGGTCCGGGCGGTAGTGCTGCGGGTACGGCTGCCCGGGGTAGGGCTGCTGTCCCGGGTACGGCTGCTGCCCGGGGTAGGGCTGCTGCGCCTGGTAGTTCTGCTGTCCCTGGTACGGCGTGGGCCCGTAGCCGCCGGCCATCTGCGGCTCGGTCACCAGCGTGCGGTCCTGGTGGTCGTACGCCTCGGGCGTGCCCGTCCCGCCGCCGTGCCCTTTGGTCTTGCCGCCTCGGCGCGGCCACCACAGGCCCCGGCCCAGGATCGCGGCGATCGAGGGCACCAGGACGACGGAGAGCAACATCGAGGAGAGCAGGATGCCCACCGCGGTGGCGAAGCCGATCTCGGCGGTCGCGGGGCTGGCCGCCAGGCTGGCGAACGAGCCGGCCAGGACGAGTCCGGCCGTGGCGATCGCGGGCGCGGTGTGCTCGACCGCCTTGGCCACCGCCTTGCGGGCCGGGATGGGCTTGTCCATCTCCTCACGGAGCCGGTCGCTCATCAGGATGTTGTAGTCGGTGCCCAGCGCGACCACGAACAGGAACAACACCAGCGGCAGGGTGAAGGAGACACCGGGCCGGCCGACCATGTGCTGGAAGACCAGCGTGCCGGCGCCCAGGGTGGCCACGAAGCCCAATCCGACCGCGAGCATCAGCACGAGCGGCGCCAGCAGCGAGCGCAGCAACAGGAACAGGATCAGCGCGATCAGGATCGCAGCCACCGGGAAGACCAGCTTGAGGTCCTTGTTCACCGAGGCCGACACGTCGGCGAAGATCGCCGCCGTTCCGGTGATGTGCGCCTCGGCGCCGGTCGGGGTGTTCTTCGCGATGGTGCCCCGGACCGGGCCGGTGATCAGGTCACGCGCCTTCTGCGAGTCGGCCTTCGCGGCCAGGAACACATCGATCCGAGCGGCCGAACCGTCCGGGTTGAGGATCGGCTTGGCGACCTGGCCGACACCCTCGACCTTGCCCAGCGCACCGGTCAGCCCGGTCAGCGAGCGGGCGTCGAGCTTGCCGCCGGCCTTGGTCTGCACGTAGACGGTGTGCGGGTCGGACACGCCCGCCGGGAGCGAGCGGGAGATCTCGTCGGCGGTCCTGGTCGCGTTGGTGGTGGGCTGCCCCTCCTGGTCGTAGCTCATCTTGACGCCGACCACACCGGCGCCGAGCGCGCCCAGCAGGACCAGGCTGCCGACCAGGCAGCGCACCGGACGGGCGCTGACCTGCTCACCCAGTCGGGCGGCGAAGCCCGCCGGGCGCTCCTTCTTCCAGGCCCGGGCCGGCCAGAACATCCCACGACCGGTGACCGCGAGCAGCGCGGGCATCAGGGTCAGGCTGCCGAGCAGGGCCACCAGCACCGAGACCGCGATGGCCGGGCCGAGCACCTTGAACTGACCGAAGCTGGCGATGCCCAGGGTGGCGAACGCCGCCACGATGGTCAGCGCCGCGCAGGTGATCGCGTTGCCCACCTTGCCGGCGGTGATCCTGGCGGCCTCGCGCTTGTCCTGATCGGGGTTGGCGCGCAGTTGCTCGCGGAAGCGGAACATCAGGAACAGGAAGTAGTCGATGCCGATACCCAGGAGCACCACGGTGATCAGCGACGGCACGGACGGGTCCAGCTTGATGTCCAACAGCTTCGCGCTGCCGGCCACCGCGCCGGTGGCCACACCGCCGATCATCGTCACCGCGAGCAGCGGCAACAGAGCGGCCAGGACACTGCGGAAAACCACCACGTTCAGCAGGATGATCAGACCCATCGTCAACATGCCGACGAGGGCCTCGGTGTCCTCCGTCTCGTCCATGTTGTCGATCGTGGTCGCGAGACCACCGGTGAATCCGATCCGGAATCCGGCGGCCTCGTAATCGGTCTTCGCCAGATCACGGGCATCCCGATAGACGTCCTGGAGACCGACGTCGTTCATATTGCCGCTCAAGGACATCGAGACGAGCTGGAACGTCCCGTCCGGAGCCACCACCCCGGGGGTGTAGCGCGGGGTCTGCGAGAAGTCCTTGGCGAACTGCTCCGGCTCCGCCTCGATCTTCTTCCCGGCCAGCGCCGCCGCGGTGTCGGCGACCTTCTTCTGGTCCGCCGGGCCGATCTTGGCGCCGTCCGCACGGGCCACCAGCACGGTCACCATATTCGGGTCCGGCTTTTCGTCGAACTTCTTCTCGGCGATCTGGAGAGCCGCTGCCGAGTCGTATTTCTTCGGCAGGAAGTCGCCGGTCGAAGAATCGGTGACGCTGTTCATCAATGGTTGCCCGACGGCGGTCAGGGCGAGACCGAATACCGCCCAGACGATAATGGTCATCCATCGATGACGAGTGGCGAACGCGGTTGTTCTACGGATCATTTTCCTTCTCCGCCGGCGGGTCGAAACGCGGGAGCTCGATACGGGAACTCCGGATTGACTCAAGGTCATCACGCGCACCCCCCTGCGGACATCGACCGCGGGAACGGCTGTGGACCGGGACCTCGGTCCGGGAGTACCGCGCAACCAGGACTGGGGTCCGGGGCCGGGGATCGTCTTCGATGAGGTTCAGGAAAGGGGGCGCAGAGGATGGAATGGGTCGATACGAACCATGCGGAACCACGAAGGAGGTCTGCGGATGGGCGTCGACCATCGCGGTGCGGCGGACGGGCGCCGGGTCTTCCCGCGGCGGCGCGACGACCTGCTGATCGCGCTCGGCTGCGCCGCGGCCGACGTCGCCTCGTTCCTGGCGGCCGATCACGACCGCGGGCCGCGGGCGATCGTGCTCGCGCTGCTGCTGCTCGTGGCGGGCGGCGCGGCGACGATCGGGCGCCGCCGGTATCCGGTGCAGGTGCTGCTCGCGGTGGCCGCGTCGTACCTGGCGCTGGTCGTCACGGTCCCGCCGACCACGTACAACTTCGGCCTGTCGATCACGGTCGGGCTGTACTCGGTGGCCCGCTACCGACCCCCGCGGGTGGTCGCCGTCGCCGGTGCGGCGACGTGGGCGAGTCAGGTGGCGGGCAGCGTTCGGATCGGCTGGTCGCTGCCGACGGCGATGCTCACCTATCTGCTCGCGATCTGTGTCGCGAGCGCGGCCGGTATCGGCGTGCGCCGGTGGCGGGACCAGGTGGAGCAGAACCGACAACTGTTGGCGGACCGGGCGGTGACCGAGGAGCGCCGGCGGATCGCCCGCGAACTGCACGACATCGTGGCGCACCACATCACCACGATGTATCTGCTCTCCGGCGGCGCGCGGGCCACCCTGGCCCACGATCCGCAGACCGCCCGGGGTGCGCTGGTCACGCTGGAGTCGTCCGGCCGCACGGCGCTGCACGAGATGCGCCAGTTGTTGTGCGTGCTGCGCGGCACGGACGTCGCCGAGGAGGCGCCCGCGGAGCCGCAGCCCGGCATCGAACAGATCGACCGGTTGATCACCGAGTCGCGCGCGGCCGGTCTGCCCGTCGAGTACGAGGAACTCGGCGAGCCGCGGGCGCTGCCGCCGGCCACCGCGCTCACGTTGTACCGGATCGTGCAGGAGGCGCTGACCAACGCGCGCAAACACGCGGGCGACGCGCGCGCCTTCGTGCGGCTGGAGTACGGATCGGACCGGGTCGTGGCGGAGATCTGCGACGACGGCGACGGCGGTGCGCCGACGATGCCCGGCGGCGGGTACGGTCTCCTGGGTATGCGCGAGCGCGTCGCCGTACATGGCGGCACGCTGGAGGCGGGCAGGCGACCCGGCGGCGGGTACCGCGTGGTCGCGCTCGTGCCGCTGCCGCCGATGGAACCAGGAGAGGACCGGAACCCAGATGAGCGTGGACGCATCCCCGATCACCGTGCTGCTCGCGGATGATCAACCGCTCGTACGTCGGGGGCTGGCCCTGATCCTGCGCTCCGACCCCGGCATCGAGGTGATCGGCGAGGTGGGCGACGGCGCCCAGGCGATCGAGGAGGCGCACCGGCTGCGCCCGAACGTGATCCTGATGGACATCCGGATGCCGGTGCTGGACGGCGTCAAGGCCACCGCGCGGCTGACCGAGGAACTGCCCGAGTGCCGGGTGCTCGCGCTGAGCACGTTCGACATGGACGAGTACGTGATCGGCGCGCTGCGTGCGGGCGCGATCGGCTTCCTGCCCAAGGACGTCTCGCCCGAGGACCTGATCGCGGCGGTCTACACCGTGCACCTGGGCGAGGCCGCGGTCGCGCCGAGGTTGTTGACCCGGCTGATCGAGTCCTTCGTCAAGGCCCCTTCGGCCCCGCAACCCTCGACGACCGCGTTGCGCGACCTGACCCCGCGCGAGGTGGAGGTGCTGCGGTCGATCGCGGCGGGCCTGGACAACGCCGAGATCGCCCAGGCGATGAGCATCGGCGTGCAGACCGTCAAGAACCACGCCACCGGCCTCTTCGCCAAACTCGGCGTCCGCGACCGGGCCCAGGCGGTCGTCTTCGCCTACGAATCGGGCCTGGTCCAGGCAGGCCGCACGCCGTAGCCCGGCCCATCGCCGGCCCGCCGACGACTCCCGGTCGCCCGCGTGCGCTTCGTCGGCGGAACCGGGTCGATCCCTACCGCGAGCCGTACCCGAACCGACGGGTCTCGGTGGGCCTTGCGGTTTCGGATGGGCCGAACAGGTGACGCAAGTGCATCAACTCGTGAGTGTGGCACCCACGGTCGGGTCCGACGGGTTGGGATGGAGTTCGCGGGGGTCCGCCACGACCCGATGAAGGTGTGCAGTGCCATGACCGACTCCGCCGGCTCGGCCGGCAATCCGTACGCTCCGCGCCTGGTCGCAGCCGGGCAGACCTTCGACGTGATCGAGATCGATGCGCGGTTGGGGCGGGAGGTGGTGAAGCACCTGCGGGCCGCGGGAGTTCGGGTCGGGCCGGTGATCCACGACCGGCGCTGCGCCAAGATGGGCTTCCTGGTCCCGGTCACCTCGCCTGCCCGCACGCGTCAGCGCGACCACCGCGGCCCCAGTCGGCACGGCCTGGGGGCGTGGGTCACCTTCCCGCCGCCGTGCGGTGAGACCGGGTCCCTGGTCTGGTTCGTCCCGCCCACCGAAAACGCGATTCCCACCCCGCTCGCCCCGCTCGACACCGCCATCATCCGCGCGGCGGCCACCCTGATCGAGCACGGCCGCGCCCCGAAGGAGTGAATCGGGCTCGGCGCGGATATCTCTCGTCAAGGGTGGGAGCGCGCCCATACGATGCGGCCCTGGACGCGCGGACGGGGGCGACGGATGGGCGTGGTGGGGCGCAAGGTAGGGGAGTTACGCGGCGAGGTGGTCGGGCAACTCCGGTGCCGGCGGCGGATTCGGCAGTGGATCGCGATCGGGTTCGTGCTCGGGCTGCTGATCGGCGCGGGGCTGGCCGCGGGCGCTGCGGCGCTGTACTGGCCGGAGAAGGACAAGCCGCTGAAGATGACCATGCGCGAGTGGGAGATACCGGTCAAGGCCCCGGACGTGCTCAGTGGGCCCGCGACGTTCACCGTGCAGGGCCTGACCTGCGGTATCGAGTGGATCACCGGCACTCACGCCGAGCACTTCGCCCAGGGCCGCCTGTGCCGGGTCAAGGTTTCCATCGCCAACCGCTCGCTGGCCACCGTGCAGATCGCCAACCTGGAGCAGCGCCTGGTCCTGCCGGACGGCAGCCGCCCGGGCATGGACCTGGAGTCGATGGAGATCAAGCGCCAACTCCGCGAGTTCACCCTCGGTGCCTCCGACACCCTGGTCGAAGACCTGTGGTTCGACATCCCCAAGGACGTCTTCCCCATCGCGATCCTGCTCCGCGCCAACCCCGACACCCCGCAGGGCCGTACCGAACTCCCGCAGCGGAAGTGGTCGAAGAAGTGAGGACCCCCGGCGCGTCCCCGGCACGCCCGGCGTGCGGAAAACGGCTTCGTGCGGCGGGTGGTGGGGTCGTAGGGTGCGCGCATGGGTGAGCAGGAGCAGCAGTCGCAGGCGGCCGCGCGGGTTCGCGACTTGGCTCGGCGGTTCGCCGAGCGGCATCCGGAGTTGTTGCGCCGGCTGAAGGAGGCGTGAGCGACGTGTATTTGCTGACTGCCGCCGATGCGATCGCCGTGGCCGAGGAGACGACCGGGAATCCCGGGATTCGTGACGTCGGGTTGATCGAGTCGGGGGTGGCCCGGCCCGGGGCGAGTGCGTTCGGGGTCGATGCCTATCCCGATCCGTGGGCCAAGGCCGCCGCGTTGTTGCACTCGATCGTGGCCAATCACCCGTTCCTGGACGGCAACAAGCGCACCGGGTTGGTGGCCGCCGCGGTGTTCCTCGAATACAACGGCGTCGAGGTCGGACTCCTCGACGAGGACGCGGTGTTCGACCTGATCATCGCCGTGGCGGATGGTTCGCTGAGCGAAATCCGGCCGATCGCGGACGCGTTGCGGGTCGCGCTCGGCGGCCGAGCCGACGACGACACCCCCTAGCATCGGGGCGAGTCGGCGCCTGTACGGGGGCGCGTCGTCGAGGAAGGCGTGCTTGTGACGCAGTCGTTCCATCCGCCCGGATCCGCCGGAGTCGAACGCAAGGCGATGTTCGCCTTCGGCTGGATTCCGCTGCCGAAGCGAGTCGCCGAGCGTTACTTCGTGCCGGACTATCGGCTGATCGGGCGGGACGTGACCCTGGAGCGGGTGCGCGCGATCCGGTCCTGGCTGGGTCTCGGCGTACTGGTCTGGATCGCGGTGACCTACGGTGGCGGCGAGGACGCCGCCCAGGGCTGGATGGCGAGTTTCGTCGCGTCCGTGTTCGTGGCGATCATCGCGTGCCCGATCGCGGTGGCGATCATCGTCGGGCTGACCCGCTCGGACGTGCGGGCCCAGACGCGCAAGAGCCTGATGTTGCCGCTGCGTTCGCTCGGCCTGTTCGTGGTCGTCTCGGTGGCCACGCTCGGCGGCCTGACCGCGCTGGCGTACGGCTCCCAACAGATCAACGCGGGTGCCGACGTGGGTTCGTTCTTCCTGACGGTGCTCGGCCTGGCCGTGTCCGTGTGGGTGTTGCGCTTCTGGTTCCTCGCGGTCCGGGCGATTCCGCAGCACCTGTTCCGCGCCGTGGACGGACACCCGTTGTTGCCCGCGGTGATCGCGCCCTGGCTCTCCTGGTGCGGCGCGCTGGTCGACCTCGGCGACGGCGGCGGCAAGGGCGCGTTGCCGACCGGGGTACGGCTGATCGGCACGCTCGGCGGCCCGGTCACCATCACCGTGATGTCGCTGTGGGAGATCCGCCGGGTGCGCAGCCGCTACGGCGTCACCTTCCGCGGCGGACCGCATCCGACCCGCCGGCCGGAGCCGGTCCCGCCGCCGATGCCGCTGTTCCCGAACCAGGCCGCCCCGTGGCAGCCGCAGCCCCCGCAGGGATTCTTCCCGCCCGGCTTGCCCGGCGCGCCGGCTCCGCCGTACCGGGCGCCCGATCCGCAACAACACCCGGCCTGGCAGCGGCCACCGTCCGGCCACCACCGGCCCCCGCCGCCCTGGGGCCCGCCGCGCGGCTGATGCAATCGCGCACCGCCGGGGGCACCGGCCCGATCCGGCCCACCCCCGGCGCACGGCGACGAGCGTGTCAGTGCGTCGACAACCGGTCCCGCAACCGTGCGACCTCCGCGTCGGTCAGCCCCAGGCCCTCGCGCACATAGCCCTCGACCGACCCGTACCGTTCCTCCGCCGCCGCGAACGCCGTGTTCAGGTAGTCCTCGTGCACGTCGAAGACCGGCTTGAGGTGCGCCGGGTCGAAGCCGCGCTCGGCGATGTGCCGGAGGATCTCGCCGTTCTTGCCCTCCAGGTGCTTCGCGCTGGCCAGGTAGTCCTCGACGATGGTCGCCCGCGGCACCCCGAGCAGGGTCAGCAGCACCGCCGAGGTCCACCCGGTCCGGTCCTTGCCCTGCGAACAGTGGAAGACCGTCGGCACTTCGACGGCCGCCATCCGCGCGAACACCTCGCGGTAGGCGGCCCGGGCGCCCTCGGTGGTCACGAAGCGCCGGTACACCTCGCACATCAGGTCGCGCCCGGCGGTGCCGCCGAGCAGTTCGCCCGCCCGGTCGGGGTCGGCGAACACCTCGCCGAACAGCTCGTCGTTCTGCCGCCCCATCACGTCCGCGATCAACAGCTCGGCGCCCGCCGGCACCCGGTCCGGCTCGCGGTCGCGCTCGGTGTCCGAACGCAGGTCGATCACCAGGCCGATACCCAGCCGCAGCAGCGTCGCGGCGTCCGCGGCATCCACCTCGCCCAGGCCGTCGGAGCGGTACACGAGGCCGGTGCGCACCTTGCGGCCGTCGGCGGTGGCGTGCCCACCCGCGTCACGGAAGTTCGGGGCGGTGACCAGGATCGGCGTCGGGGACGTCATGGTGCGCGGTCCTTCGCTGCGAGGAGATGCCGGGCGAGCGGATGCCGGACGGGCGGCTGCCGGGGTGAATACCTCCACCCTACGCGAGCGTACGGCCCGGGTCGGCGCTGCCCGCGCGCGTCGATCCCGGCGTTCACACCCGGTCATCGGGACGTTCGTTCCCGGCCATCCCGGCGCCCCACACCGACCGCGCACCGCCGCGGGACCGGGCCGAAAAGCTAGGTGGGCGCCCACACCGCGTGCTCGACCCGTAACAACATCGCCGAGCGCCCGGCCAGCCGCAGTCCGCTGCCACCCGCGACCGGCTCGCTGTACCGCGCCATCGGGTCGCCCTCCAGCGCCGTGTCCAGGACCACCTCGTAGCTGTGCGCCCACGGCTCGTCCGGCAGCGTGAAGCGCATCGGCTGCGAGGACGCGTGCAGGATGAACAGAAAGCTGTCGTCCACGATGCGCTCGCCGCGCGGGCCCCGGCGGTCGATGTCCAGGCCGGACAGGTACATGCCCAGCGTCGCGGTCGGTGCGAACCAGTCCTTGCGGGTCATCTCGCGCCCGCCGGGTGTGAACCAGGCCAGATCGCGCAACCCGTCCGGTGCCACCGGGCGGCCCGAGTAGAACGCCCGTCGGCACAACACCGGATGCGCCCGCCGCAGTCGGATCAGCCGCGCGGTCAGATCGAGCAGCGGTCGCCACTGCGGCGAGTCCAGCGCCGACCAGTCCAGCCAGGACAGCTCGTTGTCCTGGCAGTAGGCGTTGTTGTTGCCCGCCTGGGTGCGGCCCATCTCGTCGCCCGAAGTGATCATCGGGACCCCCGTGGACAGCAGCAGGGTGGTCATCAGATTGCGGATCTGCCGCTTGCGCAGCGAGACCACGTTGGAATCCGACGTCTCGCCCTCGTACCCGTGGTTCCACGACCGGTTGTTGTCGGTGCCGTCCCGGTTGTCCTCGCCGTTCGCCTCGTTGCGCTTGCGCTCGTAGGTGACCAGGTCGCGCATGGTGAAGCCGTCGTGCGCGGTGACGAAGTTGATCGAGGCGTACGGGTTGCGCCCGTCGCGCTGGTACAGGTCGGACGAGCCGGACAGCCGGTAGGCCAGCCCGCGCACGTCCGGGCGGGCACCGCGCCAGAAGTCGCGGACCGCGTCCCGATACTGGTCGTTCCACTCGGTCCACAGCGGCGGGAACGCGCCCACCTGATAACCGTCGGCGCCCAGGTCCCACGGCTCGGCGATCAGCTTGACCCGGGACAGCACCGGATCCTGCGCGATCACGGTCAGGAACGAGGACAGCTTGTCCACGTCGTGCGTCGACCGGGTCAGCGCCGCCGCCAGGTCGAACCGGAAGCCGTCCACGCCCATCTCGATCACCCAGTAGCGCAGCGAGTCGGTGATCAACCGGAGCACGTGCGGCTGGACCACGTTGAGCGTGTTCCCGCAGCCGGTGAAGTCGGTGTAGTGCCGACCCCCGTCGGCCAGGCGGTAGTAGCCGCCGTTGTCGATGCCGCGAAAGCACAACGTCGGTCCGGCCGGGCCGCCCTCGCCGGTGTGGTTGTAGACCACGTCCAGGATCACTTCCAGCCCGGCCGCGTGCAGCGTGTGCACCATGTCCCGGAATTCGTGCACCTGGGCGCCGCGCCCGCCCGCCGAACTGTAGCCGGCGTGCGGCGCGAAGAAGCCGACCGTGTTGTAGCCCCAGTGGTTGGTCCGGGCGCCGCGCAACAGGTGTTCCTCGGACACGAACTGATGCACCGGCAGCAACTCGACCGCGGTCACCCCGAGCCGGACCAGATGGTCGATCGCCGCCGGATGGGCCAGGCCCGCGTAGGTGCCGCGCAGGTGGTCCGGGATGCGCGGGTGGCGTGCGGTGAAGCCCTTGACGTGCAACTCGTAGATGACGCTCTCGGCCCACGGGATCTTCGGCCGCCGGTCCTGCGACCAGTCGGCGTCGTCCGCCACGACCACCGACTTGGGCACGTACGCCGCCGAGTCGCGATCGTCGCGCACCGTGTCGTCCCGGCCGCGCACGTGCCCGAACACCGCGTCGTGCAGCACGAAATCGCCGTCCACGGCCCGCGCGTAGGGGTCCAGCAGCAGCTTGGCCGGGTTCCAGCGGGCACCGCGCGCCGGATCCCAGCGCCCGTGCACGCGGTAGCCGTATCGCTGCCCGGGTCGTACGCCCGGCACGTAGCCGTGCCAGACCCGAAAGGTCTGCTCGCGCAGCGGCAACCGGCTCTCCCGCAGCGTCCCGTCGGGCCCGTCCTCGAACAGGCACAGGTCGACCGCCTCCGCGTCGCCGGCCCACAGCGCGAAGTTGGTGCCCGCGCCGTCGAAGCGCGCACCTAGCGGCAGTCGGCGGCCCGGCCAGGGCGGCGGCACATGGCCGTTGGCCGCGGCCGATCGGCCGAGCACGCCACGCGTGTCGACCTCGGGGTCCGTCGATTCCCACTCGAGCGTCAAGGCCCGCCTCCCGTCCCGGTCCCCAGGATGTTCCCGCCGGGGCCCCACGCCTACACGCCCGCGCCCGGATCCGCCCGCGCCGGCCCCGCCCCGATACGCCGCTGCGGCGGCATCCCCCGGGGGAGGCCGCCGCAGCGGAGTGACGATCGGCCGGGTCGGTGCGGCCGATCGGGTCTGCTCAGAACCAGGGGTGCCAGTGGTGGGCGCCGCCGGCGTTGCCCTGGTCGATCACCACTACGCCCGAGTTGCCGTTGACGCCCGCGGTGTTGTTCTGATTCGAGGCACCCGCGCCGGTCGCGCTCTGCTGGGTGGCGTTGTAGTTGCCGTCCACGCCGCCGAGCACGTTCCCGCTGCCACTGTTGCTGGTGGTGGAGGTCGTGGTCGAGGCGGTCGAGCCGTTGTCGCCCACGGTTCCGTTGCCGCCGTCGGCGGAGGCGGCGCCGGCGCCCAGGAAGAGCAGGCCGGCGGCCAGGGGGGCGACGGCGAGGGTACCGAGCTTGCGGTTCATCTGGATCCTCCGTGTGTTGCGGATCCGGGCGGGGCCCGGGGCATCCCATCAGGTGCACGGGTCACCGCGGGGGGCGAACGATCCGGACCCCGAGGCGACTTCGTGTGAACAAGCTGTCGCAAACAGTGACAACAAATCCAGTCGTCCGGCCCGGCTTCCCCCGGGAGAGTGACATGGGAGCCCTGAACATCCAACGAGCGCCGATACGCAGGGTTGTGGCCGAGGTCGGATTTCCGCCTACCGGCTCAATGGTTTCGGCCATTGTGGCCGGATTTCATGGCTTTATCGATGAACGGTGAGTGACCATGGCCGTGTTCCCTGCCGGCGGAGCGCGGGCAAGCGCCTCAAGTCGCTTCGCGAGCCCCCGTCGGACGGCGCCTGCTTCCGTCCGCACGCGAGCTTTGCGAAGGCCGGGTTTGGGTTAGGTTGCCGTCATGCCCGTCGTGGTCACCGGAGCCGATCAGCCCCTCGGTCGTGCCGTCGCGCTCGAACTCGCGGACTCGGCGGGGGAGGTGCGGGCCACCGTCCGCGATCGCGGCGCGGTCGGCGCGTTGCGCGCGGCCGGCATTCGGGTCGCGGTGAGCGACCTGTGCGACCCGGGACGACTGGGCGCGGTACTCGAAGGCGCGCACACCGTGTTGCACCTCGATCGCGGCGCCGGCGGGGACGGTTCGCCGGGTGACACGTGGGAGTGGTTGCTGGAGGCCGCGGAGGGTACGGATCTCCAGCGGATCATCACGGTCCTGCCACAGCCCCCGACCCTTCCCCTGCCCCGAGCGGGCGAACGGGAGTACGAATTGATCATCCGTCAGTTGCCCCCCGGCGGGGCCGATCGGCCGGGATACCCGGATCCGGCGCTGGTCCACGAACTGGTGGCGGCCGATCGGCGGGCCCGGTGAGGCGCGTGTGCGCGGCGCGCTCGCGGTGAACGAACGCCCGTTGTCCCAGAGGATGGCACGGATCACCGCATTTGCCCGCGAGTGCCCGGGACTTCGGAACCGCGTTGGATGTTCGATTCGTCACATGGGATGTGAGATGTGGTTCTCGGCCCAGGCCGGGTCACGGCTCGGCTCCGGATGAAGGGACTACCCGTTCATGTCAGCAGGATCGAAGTCGCTCTCGTCGAAGCGGTCGCCGGCCCGATGGCGTGTGGTGCCCGCACTGATGCTCGGCGCGCTCCTGCTCGTGTCGGGTTGCAGCTCCGACGACGGCAAGGACTCGGGCCGGAAGGCCGAGGGAGGGAACACCTCCACGGCCAAGGGTGATCGGAAGAAGGGCGCCGATCCGGCCGCGATCACGCTGACCCCGGCGGACGGCGCGACCGCGATCGATCCGCAGGCGCCGATCACCATCGCGGTCAACGGCGGAAAGCTCGGCGAGGTCAAGGTCGTCAACGCGCAGAACGAACCCGTCGACGGCGCACTCGACCCGGACGGCAAGACCTGGAAGCCCAAGGTCGCCTTCACCCTCGGCGGCAGGTACACGGTCAGCGCGACCGCGACCAACGCCGACAACACGCCCACCACCGCCCGCGCGACGTTCGGCACCGTGTCCGGCGACAAGAAGGTCACCGCGAGGTTCAGCCCCGAGGACGGCGCGACCGTCGGTGTCGGCTTCCCGGTGTCGCTGACCTTCGACTACCCGGTCCGCAATCGGGCCGCGGTGGAGAAGGCGTTGTCCGTCGAGGTGGAGCCCAAGGTCGAGGGTGCCTGGCACTGGTTCGACAACACCCGGGTGGACTACCGGCCCAGGGACTACTGGGCGCCCGGCACGAACGTGAAGGTCAACCTGAACCTGCGCGGCGTCGACGTCGGCGACGGCGCGATCGCCAACCAGTTCAAGAGTTACAGCTTCAAGGTGGCCGCCACCAAGCGCATCGCCATGGTGGACGTGCAGGCGCACACGATGAAGGTCTACGAGAACGACCAATTGATCAAGACCATCCCGATCACGGCCGGCAAGTCGCCGAAGTACAGCACCTGGAACGGCAAGATGGCGATCACCGAGAAGTTCGAGAAGACCCGGATGAACTCGCAGACCGTGGGCCTGGGCAGCGAGTACGACATCGACGACGTGCCGTTCGCGATGCGGATCACCACGTCGGGCACCTTCGTGCACGGCAACTACTGGGCCGATCCGAGTGTCTTCGGCAGCGAGAACACCAGCCACGGCTGCGTCTCGATGACGAAGGAGAACGCCAAGTGGCTGTACGACCGGGTGATTCCGGGCGACGTCGTGGACATCTCCGGCTCCGACGAGCGCACCGTGGACCCGGACAACGGCTTCGGCGACTGGAACGTGCCGTGGGACAAGTGGATCGCGAGCGGTACGCCGGGCGGCGGCGCGCCGACGACCACGACACCCACGCACTGACGCATCGACGTCCTGACGCGCCGACGCACCGCGGCCCCGTCTCGGCTGCGCGGGGGGCCGGCGCCTAAGGTCGGATCCGGTACATCAGGGCTGACCAAAGGAGAGCGTCATGGGCGAATTCGTCAACCTGGAAGTGGCCGACGGCGTCGGCACCATCCGGCTGAGCCGGCCGCCGATGAACGCGCTGAACCGGCAACTCCAGGAGGAGTTGCGGGCGGCGGCGCACGAGGCGGGCGAGCGGGCCGACGTGCGCGCGGTCGTGCTCTACGGCGGTGAGAAGGTGTTCGCGGCGGGTGCGGACATCAAGGAGATGGCCGACATGACCTACGTCGACATGGTCGACCGGGGGGCCGCGCTGCAGTCCGCGTTCACCGCGGTCGCCGAGATCCCCAAGCCGGTCGTTGCCGCGATCACCGGCTTCGCGCTCGGCGGCGGTTGCGAACTCGCGCTGTGCGCGGACGTACGGGTGTGCGCCGACACCGCGAAGCTGGGCCAGCCGGAGATCACCCTGGGCATCATCCCGGGCGCCGGCGGCACCCAGCGGCTGCCCCGGCTGATCGGCCCCGCCAAGGCCAAGGACCTGATCTTCACCGGCCGCTTCGTGGCCGCCGCCGAGGCGCTCGCGATCGGCCTGGTGGACCGGGTGGTGCCGGCCGAGGAGGTCTACGCCGAGGCGGTGAAGTGGGCCACGCAGTTCGCCAACGGCCCGGTCTACGCACTGCGGGCGGCCAAGGAGGCGATCGACCGCGGCCTCGACGTCGACCTGGACACCGGCCTGGAGATCGAACGCCTGCAGTTCACCGCGCTGTTCGCGACCGAGGACCGCTCCACCGGCATGCGCGCCTTCGTGGCCAAGGAGAAGCCGAAGTTCACCGGTCGCTGATCCCGGGCGCCCGGCGCGGCCGGCGCGAAACGGCCGCGGGGCCGCGGGGCGAGTGCCCCGCGGCCGTCGGTGTGAACGTGGATCCGCGCGATGGGATCAGATGTTCGGGTACAGCGGGTGCTTCTGCGCCAGAGCCGTGACGCGCGTGGCCAGGGCCGCCTTGCGGGCGTCGTCGAAGCCGGGGAGGAGGGCCTCGGCGATGATGTCGGAGACCTCCTCGAAGTCGGCCTTGTCGAAGCCGCGGGTGGCCAGCGCCGGCGTGCCGATCCGCAGGCCGGAGGTGACCATGGCCGGGCGCGGGTCGAACGGGACCGCGTTGCGGTTGACCGTGATGCCGATCTCGTGCAGCCGGTCCTCGCCCTGCTGACCGTTGAGCTCCGAGTCGCGCAGGTCGACCAGGACCAGGTGCACGTCGGTGCCGCCGGTGAGCACGGTGATGCCCGCGTCGGTGACGTCCTTGCGGGTGAGCCGCTCGGCCAGGACGACCGAGCCCTCCAGGGTGCGCCGCTGGCGGTCCTTGAAGTCGTCGGACGCGGCGACCTTGAAGGCCACCGCCTTGGCCGCGATCACGTGCTCCAGGGGGCCACCCTGCTGGCCCGGGAAGACCGCCGAGTTGATCTTCTTGGCGTACTCCGCCTTGGACAGGATGACGCCGCCGCGCGGGCCGCCCAGGGTCTTGTGCGTCGTGGTGGTGACCACGTCCGCGTACGGCACGGGGCTGGGGTGCAGACCCGCGGCGACCAGGCCCGCGAAGTGCGCCATGTCCACCATGAAGTACGCGCCGACCTCGTCGGCGATCCGGCGGAACTCGGCGAAGTCGAGCTGCCGCGGGTAGGCCGACCAGCCGGCGATGATCAGCTTGGGCCGGTGCTCCTTGGCCAGGCGCTCGACCTCCTCCATGTCGACCCGGTGGGTCTTCTCGTCGACGTGGTAGGCGACCACGTTGTAGAGCTTGCCGGAGAAGTTGATCTTCATGCCGTGGGTGAGGTGGCCACCGTGGGCCAGGTCCAGGCCGAGGATCGTGTCGCCGGGCGTGAGCAGCGCGAACATCGCGGCGGCGTTCGCGGACGCGCCCGAGTGCGGCTGCACGTTGGCGGCCTCGGCGCCGAACAGGTCCTTGACCCGGTCGATGGCGAGCTGCTCGACCACGTCGACGTGCTCGCAGCCGCCGTAGTAGCGCCGGCCCGGGTAGCCCTCGGCGTACTTGTTGGTCAGGACGGAACCCTGCGCCTCCAACACCGCCACGGGGGCGAAGTTCTCGGAGGCGATCATCTCCAGGGTGTTCTGCTGGCGGTGCAGCTCGTCGGTGAGGGCGGCGGCGACCTGCGGGTCCACCTCGCTCAGCGGACGGTCCAGGATCGTCACGGTTGTCAGCTCCTCGATCGGGTCGATCTCGATCATTCGCCGCAGAACGCGGCGTACTCGTCGGCCGACAGCAGGCCCTCGGCCTCGCCGTCGATGCGCACCTTGAACAGCCAGCCCGTCCCGAAGGGGTCGGAGTTCACCAGAGCGGGGTCCTCGGCGACCGCGTCGTTTATCTCGACGATCTCGCCGGAGACGGGCGCGTACATGTCGCTGACCGACTTGGTGGACTCCAACTCGCCGCACGGCTCGCCGGCGACGACCTGTTGGCCGACCTCGGGAAGCTGGACGAACACCACGTCGCCGAGCGCGTCGGCCGCGTGCTGGGTGATGCCCACGAGGGCGGGGGAGGCCGCCTCGTCGAGCCACTCGTGTTCCTTGCTGTAGCGCAGGTGCTGGGGTGCGTGCACGGGTCCATTCTCCATTCGAATGAGGTGAGTCTGTTCCGCAGGTGGGTTTGTAATGGTTTGTGCCGCCGGCCGTGCGCCCGTGTGGGTGGAGGGCGCCGTCGGTCGAGGGTCAGGCCCGCTTGTAGAACGGCAGTGCGACCACCTCGACCGGCTCCGCCTTGCCGCGGATGTCCACGGCCAGACGGGTGCCCGGTTCGGCCCGCTCGACGGCCACGTACGCCATCGCGATCGGCACGCCCAGCGTCGGCGAGGGCGCGCCGGAGGTGACCTCGCCGACCCGCTCGCCGGTCTCCGCGTCCACCACCGGGTAGCCCGCGCGCGGGACCCGCTTGCCCGGCGAGGTCAGCCCGACCAGCGTGCGGCGCACATCCTCCTGCGCGGCGGCCAGCGCGTCGCGGCCTACGAAGTCCTCGGGCTTGTCCAACCGGACCACCCGACCCAGGTTGGCCTCGTACGGCGTGGTCTCCCGGGTCAGCTCGTGGCCGTACAGCGGCATGCCCGCCTCCAGGCGCAGCGTGTCCCGGCAGGACAGCCCGGCCGGCACCAGGCCGTGCGGCTTGCCGGCCGCGAGCAGCGCCTCCCACAGCGCGACCGCGTCGCCGGGCGCGGCGAACAACTCGAAGCCGTCCTCGCCGGTGTAGCCGGTGCGGGCGAGCAGCACCGGGACGCCGGCGACCTCGGTGCGCAGGATCGCGTAGTACTTGAGCGCGGGCAGGTCGGCGTCGGTGAGCGAGCCGACGATCGCGGTGGACGCGGGACCCTGCACGGCGAGCAGCGTGTACTCCTCGGAGGCGTCGCGCACGGCGGCGTCGAAGTTCTCCGAGCGGTACTTCAGGCTGCCCGCGACCACGTCCGCGTTGGACGCGTTGGCCACCACCACGAAGTGCTCGTCGCCCAGCCGGTAGACGATCAGGTCGTCGACGATGCCGCCCTCTTCGGTGCAGATCATCGTGTACCGGGCGCGGTCGATCCCGATCTTCGAGACGAAACCGACCAGGGCGTGGTCCAGCGCACGGGCGGCGTCCGGGCCGGTGACCTCGATCTCGCCCATGTGGGTGAGGTCGAACAGGCCGGCCGTGGTGCGCACCGCGGCGTGCTCGTCGCGCTCGCTTCCGTACCGGAGCGGCATCCGCCAACCGGCGAAGTCGGTCATCGTGGCCCCGAGCGCGTCGTGCACGGCGTCGAGCGGGGTCCGGCGGTCGGTGGTCATGCGAGGGCTCCTTCGAGGGGGCGCCGGCGGGAACACCCGAGGGGCGCGGGCCGGTCGGGGGCATGGCGAACGGCCGCGGGTCCGGTCGGCGCGCACGAGGCGCGGCGCGCGGGCCGGAGGCGGGTGTCGGCGCGGAGGGCGGCGAAAGGGGTCGAGCGGTGCGGCGAATACGACAACAAAGGGGGCTCCCTGCCATGGCTTACAGCCCTTTTCGACCAAGATCGGTCGAAAAGTGGGGTGCCCTCCCCTTCTGTCATCGGAACCTGAGAGCTTCATCGCTGCCGAGCGCATCCGCGCGAAACAGTGATTTGCACCGTGGGTGAACCGCACCAGCGGTGCGATTGCTTTCCAGAAGTGCCTGACCCATGCGGTATCGGTGCCTGAGAGATTCCGGGGAGGAGTTGCTCCTTCGGCGCCCCGCTCGTGGGCGAGGACTCTTCCGCGTGGGGTCGACGGCCGATATGAGGTTGTGCCCGGCATGCTAGCGCGTGTCGTCAATCCCCCGCCGGGGCCGGGGCCGGGACCCGTCGAGTCCGCGGGTCGCGACTTCGGGGCCGCCGATTTCGAGGACTGCCGGCTTCGCGGGCCGCCGTTTTCGAGGGATGGCCACGACGCGCTCGCGCGCGCGGGTGCGACACCATGCGCAGGGCAGGACGGTTCGGGACAAGGGAGGGCTCGTGGAGACGGACTCGGCGGGGGCGCATACCGGCGCCGCGAAGGGCGGCGTGTTGATGCCCCGGTCCGTGCACGACCTCCGGGAGGAGCGCGATCGCCCGGGGGAGCGGATCGGCGACCGGGTGGTGGACGTACTGGCCTATCCGGCCTCGTGCGTGCTCGTGGTGACCGGCCTGCCCGGGGCCGGCAAGAGCACGTTGCTCGCCCGGGTGGTCACCCCGGGGCCGACCGTGGCCGTGCTGGACGCCGACCTGGTCCGGGCTCGCTGGGCGGTGCGCGCCGGGCGCATTCCGTACCGGGCCTATCGGCCGCTGGTGCGGCTCTCGCACTACGGCGAGGTGGCCCGGGCGTTGCGCGGGCCCGGCGCGGTGGTCGTGCACGACAGTGGCCGAAATCCGATCCTGCGTCGGGTGTTGGTGTTCGCCGCCCGTCGGCGCGGCAGTTCGGCGCACGCCCTGTTGTTGGACGTGACCGCCCATCAGGCGCTTTCCGGCCAACGCGCGCGCGGGCGCGGGGTCTCCACACCGGTGTTCGCCCGACATCACCGCGAGTGGCGCGAACTGCTCGCCCGACTGACGCCGTGGCTGGACGCGGGCCCCGCCCTGGCGTCCGCCCCGGGCGGCTTCACCTCGTGCGTATTGCTCGACCGCCCGGCCGCCCGAACACTCAGCCGGATCGTTTTCGCAGACCCCGTACCCGGACAGTCCCGACGGCGGCTGTCGACCGAGTCGTAAACTGCGGCGGACACCAGAGGAGCACCACCATGCCGTTCCCGGCCAATCCCGTGGAGAGCGCGCTCGTCGCGGCGATGCACGACCCGTCCCGGGCCGAGGCTCTCTTCGAGGCCCTGGCCGAGGCGGACGTGTGGGTGCCGCTGCCCGAGGGCGGCAACCCGGCCGACAGCGAACTGACGCTGCCGACCACCGAGATCGACGGCCGGCCGTATGTGCCGGTGTTCTCCTCGGAGGAGGAGTTCCGGCGGGTCGCGGGCCCGATGGCGTGCACGGTCGCGCCGCTGCGCGAGTTCGCCCGCGGGCTGCCGCCGCACGTGGGCATCGCGATCAACCCGGGCGGCGAGGTGGGCATCCCGATTCCGCCGCCGGGCGTACTGGAGCTGGCCCGGCTGCCCGGCGGGGGCCCGCGCGGCGCGCGAGTGCGGCTGTACGAGCCGGACGAGGAGCCGATGGAGTTCCTGATCGCCGCCGCCGCCGAGTTCACCCACGCGCCGGTGATCCTGAGCGCGCGACGCGGCCTGGGCGAGATCGAGTCGGACCCGCCGTGCCTGTTCATCGGGGTCGAACTGGACCGCTGGCAGGAGGAGGACCGCCTGATCGCGGTCGGCGCCCTGGAGCGCGCGCTCGGCCGGGCCGCCTGCCCGTGGCCGGTGAACGTGGTGCTTCTGGACGTTGCGCAGGATCCTGTGGGGGACTGGATGCTGGAGCGGACCGAGCCGTTCTACCTGCGGGCCGACCAGCGCTGAGCCGGCGTCCGGCACCGCCGTGCGCCCATTCGTCGAGATCCGCTCATCGGTACATCATTCGGGTTCGGGGAGGACGTCGTGAACCAGGTCGAGCAGGCCTTGAGCCAGGTGGCGCCCGGGCGCTACGACGCCTACGAGCGGTTGCTCGAAGCGCTCACCGGCGCCCGGGTGTGGATGCTGTTGTGGCAGGGGCAACCGGGCAGTCCCGACGCGCAGTACGGGAACATGGACGTGGCCGGGTGGCGCTACGCCCCGGCGTTCACGTCCGAGGAACAGCTTCGTCTCAGTGGCTGGGATCGCTCGTTCGAAATCTGTCCGGTCACCGAGATCGCCTCCTCGCTGTACACCGACCACTGGGGCCTGTGGCTGAATCCGCACGTCCAGGGCGGCGGCGTCGGCGTGCCCCACCTGGACCTGCGGCGGATCGTCGGCGGCCTGGACCGGTTGCTGGCGGGCCCCCTGGAGGTGGGCGAACCGACCCTGTGGGACCCGGCGTTCTATGCCGTGCTCGGCGGCCAACTGTTCCAGACCCAGGTGGTGCGAGCCGCGCACCGGGCCTGGGTGCGACCCACCGTCGGACCCGAACGCCTCGTCATCGGCCTGCGCCTGACGGACAATCAGCCCGCGACGATGCAGCGCATGCGGGATGCGATGGAACGTGCCTCGGCCGCCGCGCCGGCCGGCCTGACGTTGTCCTCGGTCGCCCTGGACGACCCGTTCGACCCGGTGGCCGCGTGGATGCGCGAACACACCCGGCCGTTCATCGGCATCGACATGCTCGACGAGGCGGCCCGCAACACGCAGTGAGCGAAGATCGGCACACAGTGGCGACATCGGGCAACAGACACTGATGCCCCCAAAAAACTGACGTCACGTCATCAAACGCTGCCTTGTTGTGATTTCGTGACCGATCTACGCGGATCAACCAGCGAATCGGCGCTTCGTAATCACGGTTCAGTAAAGGTATTCCGCGACCCCTGTTGGTGACCCCCGTCACGGAGGAGTCTCACCCGGACGACAGATCCCGAAGATCATCGGGATCGCAATGCCGGGTATGGCGACGGGATCGGCGATCCCGAGCCGCCGTCGCATCCGTGAGCGGGGAGGGTCGATCCATGACGGCACCGATCGAGACCACCGGTGTGGCCCGAGAGGCGCACCCCGAAGCGATCGCCGAGTCCGCCGGCGTCCGCATCGAGGGTCGTTCCCTCGGCCAGATCGCGTGGGCCCGATTCCGTCGCGACAAGGTCGCGATGGCCGGTGGCGTGGTGATCATCTTCATGGTACTCGTGGCGATCTTCGCCCCGGTGATCACCTCCTTCATCGGCGGCGATCCCACCGAGTACCACGACGATCTGCTCGACCCGGTGTTGAACATCCCCAACGGCAGCTTCGGCGGCGCCAGTTGGGACCATCCACTGGGTCTGGAGCCGGTCAACGGCCGGGACATCTTCTCGCGCATCGTCTACGGCGCCCGCATCTCGATGCTCGTGGCCTTCCTCGCCACCCTGCTGTCGGTGGTCCTCGGCGTCGTACTGGGCACCGTGGCGGGCTACTTCGGCGGCTGGATCGACGCGCTGATCAGCCGCGCGATGGACGTCTTCCTGGCCTTCCCGCTGCTCCTGTTCGCGATCGCGATCGGCAGCAGCCTGCAGGGCGAGGCGTTCGGCCTCAAGGGCGACACGCTCCGGGTCACCGTGCTGATCTTCGTGATCGGCTTCTTCAGTTGGCCCTACATAGCCCGCATCGTGCGCGGCCAGACATTGTCGCTGCGCGAGCGGGAGTTCGTGGACGCCGCCCGCAGCCTCGGGGCCACCGATCGGCACATCATCTTCAAGGAGCTGCTGCCCAACCTGGTCGGTCCGATCCTGGTGTATTCCACGCTGCTGATCCCGACCAACATCCTGTTCGAGGCCGCCCTTTCCTACCTGGGCGTCGGCGTGCAGGAACCCACCGCCTCGTGGGGTGGCATGCTCGCGCGCGCCACTCCCCGGTACGAGGACGCACCGATGTTCATGGTCGTCCCCGGAGTCACCATCTTCATCACCGTGCTCGCGTTCAACCTGCTCGGCGACGGCCTTCGAGACGCCCTCGACCCACGCAGCCGCTGAATATCCCGCAAGTCCCCACGAGGAGGCACGACCAGCGATGAAACACCCGGTAACTCGCAGGCGCAGGGCCCAGGCGCTGATCGGCATCGTTGCGGTCACCGCGCTGACCGCAACCGCGTGTGGCGGTGGCAGCGGCGGCTCGAAGAAGAAGTACTCGCCGAGCAACAAGGCCATCACCGAGGTCGTCAACCAGTCGTCCAAGAAGGGCGGGACGCTCAAGCTGGTCAGCTCGGACAAGTTCGACTCGCTCGACCCGGGCGACATGTACTACGCCTCGGCCTGGAACTTCTCCCGGCTGATGGCCCGTCCGCTGCTGACGTTCAAGCCCGCACCGGGCAACGCGAGCTACGAGTTCGCGCCGGACCTGGCCACCGACGTGGGCAAGACCGACGACGGCGGCAAGACCTGGACGTACCACCTGCGCAAGGGCGTCAAGTACGAGGACGGCACCGAGGTCAAGGCCTCGGACGTCAAGTACGCGGTCGAGCGGACCTTCGACAAGGAGATCCTGCCCAACGGCCCGGGCTACTTCGCCCAGTACCTCGACCCGGACAGCACCTACAAGGGCCCGTACAAGGACTCCGCGCCGGACAAGCTGGGCCTGAAGGCGATCGAGACGCCGGACGACTACACCATCGTCTTCAAGATGAAGGAACCGTTCGCGGACTTCAACTACCTCGCCGCGCTCCCGCAGACCGCGCCGGTCCCGCCCGCCAAGGACACCGGCAAGGAGTACGTCAAGCACCCCCTCGCCACCGGCGCGTACATGGTCGACGGCCAGTACGAGCCCGGCAAGGCGGTCAACCTGGTCCGCAACCCGCACTGGGACCCGAGCACCGACCCGCTGCGCAAGGCGCTGCCGGACCGGATCGAACTCCTGGAGAAGCAGGACGCGAACGACGTCGACAACCGGCTCTTCGCCGGCACGGCGCAGCTCGACGTGGTCGGCACCGGGGTCCAGGCCGCCGCCCAGAACAAGATCCTGACCGACGAGAAGCTGGCCGGGAACTCGGACGACGCGGTCTCCGGAGCGCTCGCGTACCTCGCGATCAGCTCGAAGACCCCGCCGTTCGACAACGTGCACTGCCGGCGCGCCGTGCAGTACGCGGTGAACAAGGCGCAGATGCAGCGCGCGGTCGGCGGTGAGGTCGGCGCCGACATCGCGACGAACCTGATGCCGCCGACGCTGGCCGGTTCCAAGGTCGCCGACATGTACCCCAACGGCGAAAAGCACACCGGTGACGTGGCCAAGGCCAAGGACGAGCTCAAGCAGTGCGGCAAGCCGGACGGCTTCAGCACCATCCTCACCGCGCGCAGCAACCGGCCCAAGGAGGTCGCGGGCGCCACGTCGGTGCAGAACGCGCTCGAAAAGGTCGGCATCAAGATCGAGATCCGTCAGTACCCCTCGGGTGACTACTTCACCCAGTTCGCCGGTGTGCCCAAGTGGGTGGCGGACAACAAGGTCGGCATCATGTTCATGCAGTGGGGCCCCGACTTCCCCACCCAGTTCGGCTTCTTCCAGCAGATCGTGGACGGTCGGGCGATCAAGCCCGCCGGTGGCACGAACCTGTCCGAGCTGAACGACCCGGCGGTCAACGGTCTGATCGACCAGGCCACCCGCACGATCGACCCGAACGCGAGCGCGGCCATCTGGCAGCAGTTGGACCAGAAGGTGATGGAGTCGGCGGTGATGGTCCCGTTCGCCTGGACCAAGTCGCTGCTCTACCGCCCGCCGAACGTGACCAACCTGGTCGTCACTCCCGCGTACTCCGGGATGTACGACTACCTCAACATCGGTATCCAGTAAGCCTGCGACGAGGTCAGTAGCCCGAAGGAGAGGTGAAGGCCCGTCAGTTCCGGTGCGGGGAGTGGTGATCCCGCTCCCCGCACCGGACCGGGTCGCCGGCTCATGATTTTCTATCTGCTCAGGCGACTGGCGGGAGCGGTGGTGCTCCTGTTGATCGTCACCATGGCGGTCTTCGCCATCTTCTTCCTCATACCGCGTCTGGGAGGCGCCACAAGCGACCAACTCGCCGCGCGGTACGTCGGCAAGTCACCCAGCCCGGCGGCCATTTCGCAGGTCAAGCACAGCCTCGGGCTGGACAAGTCGGTGCCCGAGCAGTACGGCAAGTTCGTCAAGGGCATGGTCGCCGGCAAGGACTACGACACCGGCGTGCGCAAGGTGCACTGCGCGCCGCCCTGCCTCGGCTTCTCCTTCCGCAACAACCTGGAGGTGTGGCCGCGACTCCAGGACCGGATCCCGGTCACCTTGTCGCTGGCCGCAGGCGCCGCGGTGCTCTGGCTGCTCGCGGGCGTCTCGATCGGGGTGATCTCGGCGCTCAAACGCGGCAGCCTCCTGGACCGCTTCTCGATGGGCTTCGCGCTCGCGGGCGTGTCCCTGCCACCGTTCTTCACCGGCCTGGTGGCACTGGCGTTGTTCAGTTATCAATGGCCGATCTTCAAGGGCGTGCACTACGTGCCGTTCTTCGACAATCCCGGTAGCTGGGCCTGGAACCTGGTGTTGCCCTGGCTGACCCTGGCGTTCCTGTACGCGGCGCTGTACGCCCGACTCACCCGCGCCGGCATGCTCGAAACGATGAGCGAGGACTACATCCGCACCGCCCGGGCCAAGGGCCTGCGCGAACGGGACGTCATCGTCAAACACGGCCTGCGCGCGGCGCTCACGCCGATCCTGACCATCTTCGGCATGGACGTCGGCCTGCTCCTGGGCGGCGCCATCCTGACCGAACAGGTCTATTCGCTCGACGGAATCGGCAAGTTCGCCGTCGAGGCGATCACGCAACAGGATCTGCCCGAAGTGCTCGGCGTGACGATGATCGCCGCCATCTTCGTGATCCTGGCCAACCTCGTCGTGGACCTGCTCTACGCGGTCGTCGATCCCCGGGTGAGGACCTGATGCCCCGACTGCTACCGCGCCGCAAGCGGGAAACCGCGGCCGAAACACCCAAGCTCGCCCCGGCCGGTCCGCCGCCGGAGAAGGACAATTTCCTCGAAGTGCGCGGCCTGACCGTGCACTTCCCCACCGACGACGGCCTGGTGCGCAGTGTCGACGGGGTGGACTTCGCGCTCCGCCGCGGGCGCACGCTGGGCATCGTCGGTGAATCCGGCTCCGGCAAGAGCGTCACCTCGCTGGCGATCATGGGCCTGCACGGCAACACCAGTGCCCGGATCGGCGGCGAAATCTGGCTGGACGGCCAGGAGTTGGTGCGCTCGACTCCCGAGCAGGTCCGGCTGATGCGCGGCCGGCGGATGGCGATGATCTTCCAGGACCCGATGTCCTCGATGCACCCGTTCTACACGGTGGGCCACCAGATCATCGAGGCCTACCAGGTGCACAACGAGGTCTCCAACAAGCAGGCCCGGTCGCATGCGATCGACCTGCTCGGCCGGGTCGGCATCCCGCGTCCGGACCGGCGCGTGGACGACTACCCGCACCAGTTCTCCGGCGGCATGCGCCAGCGGGCGATGATCGCGATGGCGCTGAGCTGCGACCCGGAACTGTTGATCGCGGACGAGCCGACCACCGCGCTGGACGTCACCGTGCAGGCCCAGATCCTGGACCTGATCCGGGACCTGCAACGGGAGTTCAACTCCGCAGTGATGATGATCACGCACGACCTGGGCGTGGTCGCCGAGCTCGCCGACGACGTACTGGTGATGTATGCCGGTCGGGCGGTCGAGCACGGCCCCTCGCGGACCCTGTTCGAGCAGCCCCGACACCCGTACACCTGGGGCCTGTTGGGCTCGTTGACCCGGCTCGACCGGGATCGCCAGGAACGGCTGATGCCGATCAAGGGCAGCCCGCCGAGTCTGATCTCGCTGCCCTCGGGCTGTGCGTTCCGCACCCGTTGCCCGTACGCGGACCACAACGACGGGCGGGAGAAGACCGAGGTCCCGCAGTTGGTCGAGATCGAGCCGGGCCACCGGACCGCGTGCCACCTGGACGTCCAGGAGCGCGAGCGGATCTGGACCGAGGACATCAGGCCGCGCCTGTGAGCGAGACGGCGAAAAGCAAAGGGAACGGGAACGCTGAAGTGACCGAGGGCGCCCGAGCGGGAGACGACGTGAAAGCTGCGCAGGCCGCCGATTCTTTGGACGCGCCGGAGTCGGACGCGCGGGAGCGGGACGTGCTGGTGCGGGTGCGTGGGCTGCGCAAGCACTTTCCGATCCGGGCCGGGATGACTCGGCGCCGGGCCGGAGCGGTCAAGGCCGTGGACGGGCTCGACTTCGACATCCGTGAGGGCGAGACGCTGGGTCTGGTGGGCGAGTCCGGCTGCGGCAAGTCGACCACCGGGCGGATGGTGATGCGGCTGCTCGAACCCACCGAAGGCACCATCGAGTTCGGCGGGCGCGACCTCACCGGGCTTTCCCGAGGGCAATTGCGGCCGCTGCGGCGCGACTTCCAGATGATCTTCCAGGACCCGCAGTCCTCGCTGAACCCCCGGCACACGGTCGGCACCATCGTCGGGCTGCCGTTCCGGCTCCAGAAGGTGACCCCCGAGGGCGGCATCAAGAAGGCCGTGCAGGAGTTGTTGGAGCTGGTCGGGCTCAGCCCCGAGCACTACAACCGCTACCCGCACGAATTCTCCGGTGGGCAGCGGCAGCGGATCGGCATCGCCCGGGCGTTGGCGCTGCGGCCCAAACTTGTGGTCGCCGACGAACCGGTGTCCGCGCTGGACGTGTCGATCCAGGCGCAGGTGGTCAACCTGTTGGACGACCTGCAGAGCGAGTTCGGGCTGACCTACCTGATCATCGCGCACGACCTGTCGGTGGTTCGGCACACCAGCGACCGGGTCGCGGTGATGTATCTCGGCAAGATCGTCGAGATCGCGGACCGGGAGGATCTCTACTCCTCGCCCAAGCACCCGTACACCGTCGCGCTGATGTCGGCCGTCCCGGTGCCGGATCCGGCCCGGCGCGAGACCCGCGAGCGCATTCTGCTCAAGGGCGACGTGCCCAGCCCGATGGACCCGCCGCCGGCCTGCCGCTTCCACACCCGGTGCTGGAAGGTGCAGGACATCTGCAAGACGCAGGAGCCGCCGCTGGCCGAGATCGTCGGGCGGCACCAGGTGGCCTGCCACTTCCCGGAGAACATGCCGGCGGGGGTGGGCGGCGGGGGCGAGGTCGTCGAGTTGGTGAAGCCGGCGGCGCCGGTGGCGGACGCGCCTGAGGTGGCCGCACCTGCCAAGGAAGTGGCTGCCGAGGCCGCGCCTGCGGAGGACGCGTCCGCGACGGACACGCCCGTGGCGGAGTCGGCGCCCGAGGCCGTCGCGGCCGTCGAGGCCGGTGGGGAGCCTGCGGCGGAGGGTGCCGTCGAGTCCGACGGGAAGGACACACCGCCCTCACCGGCCCCATGAGTAGCGGGCCGTACCCGGCGGTGTAGAACATCCGTTATGTCGCCCGAGGTGCCGCCCGAGATCTTTCACCACACGCTTCAGCAGGTCCTGGACCTGCTCGGCATCTTCGTGTTCGCGGCGGCCGGCGCCCTGATGGCCGTCCGGAAGAACTTCGACGTCATCGGGATCGCCCTGCTCGCCGAGGTCACCGCCCTCGGCGGTGGGGTGATCCGCGATGTGATCATCGGGTCGGTGCCTCCGGCGGCCTTCACCGATCTCGGTTACTTCACCACCCCGCTGCTCGCCGCCGGCCTGGTCTTCTTCCTGCACCCCCAGGTCGAACGCATCATGTCCGCGATCGACGTGCTGGACGCGGCCGGGCTCGGCCTGTTCTGCGTGACCGGCACCGCGAAGGCGTACGCGTACGGCCTGAATCCCATTCCGGCCGCCGCGCTCGGGGTGACCACCGCCGTCGGCGGCGGCGCGATGCGCGACGTGCTGGCGCGCGAAGTGCCCACGCTGCTGCGCTGGGACAAGGAGATCTACACCTTCCCGGCGCTGCTCGGCGCGGGCATCACCGCCGCGCTGATCGAGTTCGACCTGTTCGGGCCGGTGACCGCGACGGCGGCGGTGACCTTCGCGTTCCTGCTCCGGGTACTCGCGCTCCGGCGCGGGTGGCGGGCGCCGCGCGCGTGGCGCCGGAACTCGGGCACCAGCGTCGAGGAGTAGGTCGAGCAGTGGGTCGAGGGCCGGCGAGCCGACGGCGGGCGCGCCGCACGCTCGGGGTGGCCGCGGGCCCGCAGGAGTTCGGCTCGACCCGGTACGGGCGACTTCACCGCTTCACCGGCAGGCGCGGTGCCACCACTCACAGGGGTGGACCGGGCCCGATTCGGCTCGACACGCGTTGCACCAGGATGTGTGGGAGAGCCGGCAGCCGTCGACCTACGACCACCGGCCGAGACGACCGGATCCGAAGGACGAGCGCCCGCGTCGGCGACTCGTCGCGTACGCGCCCGCGATGCCGGTGTCCCGGTGCTTGTGGCTCGGCCGATTCCTGCCCGGAGGGCCCCGTTACGGACGGGTGTACGGCCGCCCGCGCCGGCGCCCACGCGTACCCGACTAAGCTTCGCAGTGCGATGGCCTACTTCGATCACGCGGCGACCACCCCGATGCGCCTTTCGGCAATCCGGGCGATGACCGTACAGCTCGCCCGACTCGGCAACCCGTCCTCGCTGCACGCCTCCGGCCGACGCGCGCGCCGCACGGTGGAGGAGTCCCGCGAGTCGCTGGCCCATGCGCTGGGCGCGCGACCCAGCGAGATCGTCTTCACCGCAGGCGGCACCGAGGCCGACAACCTCGCGGTCAAGGGGATCTACTGGTCCCGTGTGGCGGCGGACCCGGCGCGACGGCGGATACTCGTCAGTCCGGTCGAGCACCACGCCGTGCTCGACCCCGTGTTGTGGCTGGAGTCGGCCGAGGGCGCGGTGGTCGAGTGGCTGGACGTGGACGCCGACGGCCGGGTGCAACCGGACACCCTGCGGGCGGCGATCGAGCGTGATCCGGCGTCGGTGGCGCTGGTGACGGTGATGTGGGCCAACAACGAGGTCGGCACGGTCGAACCGATCGCCGAGCTGGTCGAGATCGCGCACGAGTTCGGCATCCCGTTCCACTCCGACGCGGTGCAGGCGGTCGGCCAGATTCCGGTCGACTTCTCGGCGACCGGCCTGGACGCGATGACCGTCACCGGGCACAAGCTGGGCGGCCCGGGCAACTGCGGCGCGCTCGTGCTCGGGCGCGGCATCACGCCGGTGCCGGTGCTGCACGGCGGCGGCCAGGAGCGCGACGTGCGCTCGGGCACGCTGGACACCGCGGCGATCGCCGCATTGGCGGTGGCGGCCGAGGAGTCGGTGCGCGAACAGGCACAGTACGCGCGGCGAGTGGGCGCGCTGCGCGACGAGTTGGTGCGGCGGATCATGGCGGCGGTGCCGGACGCGCAGCTCAACGGGGATCGGCGGCTCGACCCGGCGTACCGGTTGCCGGGCAACGCGCACTTCTCCTTCCCGGGCTGTGAGGGCGACTCGCTGCTGTTGTTGCTCGACGCGCGCGGGATCGAGTGCTCGACCGGCTCGGCCTGCTCGGCGGGCGTCGCCCAGCCGAGTCACGTGCTGCTCGCGATGGGGGCGGACAGCGCCAGGGCGCGCGGGTCGCTGCGGTTCAGCCTGGGGCACACCACCACCGAGGCCGAGGTCGCGGAACTGGGGGAGGCGATCCTGCCGGTGGTCACCCGGGCCCGATCGGCGGGTTCGGTGGCGGCGCGGCGGTAGGGCCCGGGCTCTCGGGCCCGGTCGGGTAATCCCCTCGGGGGTCGGCGGTGCGACCACGTACTCTTGAGGCGCTATGTCTGATCACATGCTTCCTCCTGCCAACGGCCGCCTGCGGGTGCTCGCCGCCATGTCCGGCGGAGTCGACTCCGCCGTTGCCGCCGCGCGAGCGGTCGAGGCCGGACACGACGTGGTCGGTGTCCACCTCGCGCTCTCGGCGAAACCCGCGACGCTGCGCGAGGGGGCCCGGGGCTGTTGCACGATCGAGGATTCCCGGGACGCGCGGCGGGCCGCGGACATGATCGGCATCCCGTTCTACGTGTGGGACATGGCCGAGCGTTTCCGCGAGGACGTCATGGACGACTTCGTGGCCGAGTACAAGGCCGGGCGCACGCCGAATCCGTGCCTGCGCTGCAACGAGAAGATCAAGTTCGCGGCGCTGCTGGACAAGGCGCTCGGGCTCGGCTTCGACGCGGTGTGCACCGGGCACTACGCGCAGATCGTCGAGCACCCGGACGGCTCGCGTGAGCTGCATCGCTCGATCGACATGGGCAAGGACCAGTCGTACGTGCTGGGCGTGCTCGACACCGACCAACTCGCGCACGCGATGTTCCCGCTGGGCGGCGACACCAAGGGCGATGTGCGGCTGGAAGCCGAGCGGCGCGACCTCGCGGTGGCGAAGAAGCCGGACAGCCACGACATCTGCTTCATCGCCGACGGCGACACCCAGGGCTTCCTGGCCAAGCACCTGGGCACCGAGCGCGGCGACATCGTGGACGCGACCGGCACCAAGCTCGGCGAACACGACGGCGCCTACGCCTACACGATCGGCCAGCGCAAGGGCCTGCGCATCGGCCGCCCCGCGGCCGACGGCAAGCCGCGCTACGTGCTGGACATCTCGCCGGTCCACAACACCGTCACGGTCGGCCCGGTCGAGGCCCTCGACGTGGACCGCCTGGTCGGCATCCGCCCCCGCTGGTGCGGCCCGGCCCCGGTGGGCGAGGTGACCTGCACGGCCCAGGTCCGCGCCCACGGCGAGGAGACGCCCGCCATCGCGGAGGCGGTCGGCGACGAGGTCCGCGTGCGCCTGGCCGAGCCGATCCGAGGCATCGCCCGGGGACAGGCGGTGGTCCTGTACGACGGCACGCGCGTCATCGGCTCGGCGACGATCGACGGGACGGCGTAGGCGGAGGGCCGCCGTCCGTCCCGCAGCCGTCCTTCCCGGCCGCGGGGCCGGCCCGCTAGCTTTTCTCCCGACTGGTGAACCAACCACGGGGGAGGAAAGAATGTCCCAAGCTTTCGAGGTCGACGCCGAGCAGTTGACCCAGGCCGGGGCGCAACTGGGCGAAGCAGCGGGGGCGTTACGGTCGAGCAGCGACCTGGTGGTGCGAATGCCGCATCCCGACACGTACTCGGCCACCTCCGCCGCCACCACCGAGCGAGCCTTCGAGTACGTGGCGAAGGCATACGCGACCGTGGCCGAACAGGTCGAGGGCGCTCGCCGCGGGCTGGGGGCGAACGCGGCGCAGTACACCTCCACGGAGATCCGGAACAAGGATTCGTTCGCGGTCCCGCCCGCGCCCGCGCGATCCCGGATCGCCGCGATGTTCGAGGACCGGTGAGCGACGTCCGGGCCCTGGTCCCCGGCGACCCGATGTCCGTGCGCACCGCCGCCGGCAACCTCCTGCTCAACTGCATGGGCGCCGGCCGCGCCAACGAGACCCTGGGCCGAGTCGTGGAACAGACGTCGGCCACCTGGAAGGGCACCGCCGCCGAGGGCCTCCGGGCCGAACTGGGCGTTCGGCGGGCCCGGTTGACCGAGCTCTCCGATCGCGTCGGGGTCATCGTGCAGGCCCTGTACGGCTATGCCGACGCGCTTGCCACCGCCCAGGCGACCGCCGGTCGTTGTCTGGAGATCGCCGCGCAGTTGGGGATGGACCCCGTCCTGGTCGAGCAGTCGGCCATGCGGCCGGAACTGCTCATCCCGCAGTCCTACGACTGCGGCCCGACGGGCCGGCTGACCGATGCCGACATGGCACAACGCGCGGGTCTGGCCCAGGAGTTCAATCGGCTGCTCGCGGAGGCGCGAGCCAAGGCCGTCGAGGCCGACTACGCGCTCGAACGCACCATGCGGGTGCCGCTGAACGAGATAGCCACGCAATACCAGGTCGGTGACCAGGAGTTGGTCGATTTCGCGCCCAACCCGATTGAGAGTCGGATTCCCCATCTCAACGACCGGCGGCCCGCATCCGAGCAAGCCATGCTGCTTGAACTCTCCACCGAGGAGCGGGCCCTGTACATGTTGATCGGCAATCAGGCGTGGGAGGAGTGCCGCAAGCGATTCCCCGGCCAGGGCGAGCTCGAAGGCCATGCCGACGCGTTTCGACACACCTACTGGAATGCGTTGTTGGTCCGGAATTTCGGGCCGGAATGGACCGCGCGGTACACGACGGCGCACGAGATGGGCGCGGACCCGGATCCACTCAAGCGCACCTCCGAGTCGATGGACCTCTTCAACAACGAGGTCGGTCGACGGGTCGCCGTCGAAGCGAACGGCAAGTCGACCGAGGAACTGGCGGACATGGTGGAACACGCCGTGCGCAACGGGCAGACCGTGGTGGTCGGGGCCGACGGGCAACTTACCTACAGCGACTACGTACCACCCGGTCGCACCTGGGACGCGGATCGCAAAGGCAAGACGGAGTCGTTCGATGTCTGAGGAGCTGGACGACGCGGAATTCGAGATCGGAGCGGACGACGAGGGCGAAGAGGTCGGGGAGTCGGCGGATTGGAAGTCGCCGCTCATCGGGTGCCTGATCGGGGTGCTGATTACGCCGTTTGTGCTGGTGGGCGGGTTGTACGCGGCGTCGGGGAGTTTTCGGTCCCTGGTGTCGGAGGTGTTTCGGCAGGAGGACGAGCGTTCCTTCCGGGAGCGGGCGCAGCGGGACATCTGTCGGGATGGGGTGCTGCGGCTGCGGGATGTGACGGACTTCGCCTGGGACACCGTCCATCTGGGCGCCGCCGAGGACACCATGGTGCGGCAGTACGGCGAATCGGTACGGCTGCCTCGCAGCAGCGACGACGAGCCGGTCACCTTCGTGTTCGTGAAGGGACGGGAAGCGGTGCGGACGTACGAGGTGGGGGGCGCCGTCCACGTCCGTGCCGGGGATCGCCCGTGGGGCCGGGAGGTGTATCTCCGCCTGGACGAGAAGCCGCCCGCGCCGGGCACGTTGGCAAGTCCGCAGGTGGGCGAGGGCGGCTTGCCCGCGGTCGTCGACAGCGCCACGCGGGAGCGGGTCTGCGGCGGGAAGTGAGGACGGGGCACCGGGGCCACCCTCGCCGATGGCGGGGTCGGCCCCCGGGCCGGGGGTGGTACCCGGGGGCCGATGCGTGCCCGCACGGCGTGCCCGCACCGCCTTCGACGCCGTGCGGGCTGTCTGGGCGTCACCGACGATGCCGGCCGGGGCGCGGGGGCGGGAGCAACGAAAGTTGATCGTGGTCATCCGAAGGTTGTCGAATGCGGCTCGGTGCTTCCGCTCCGCGTTGGGCGTCGGCGGAACCGGATCGGTGTGCGGCGCGTCGCAACGGTGTTCGGTGTTGCGACGGGGAGTGGTGACGTGGTGGGTGTGCGGGGGGCCTGGTGGGATCGGGCACTGCGGTTGTTGTTGGCCGTGGTGTCGATCCAGGTGTTGATGGTGGCGCAGCCGGCGTGGGCCTGCGGGTGCGGGGCGGCCGTGCCGGCCGGTGGGCGGACGTTGGCGGTCGGGCAGGAGACGTCGGTGGTGCGCTGGGACGGGCGTACCGAGGAGATCGACATGCGGCTGACCGTGTCGGGGGACGCGGAGCAGGCGGCGTGGATCATGCCGGTGCCGACGCGGGCGAGCGTGACGCTCGGGAACGGGGCGCAGTTCGGCGAGTTCGAGCGGGTGGTGGCGCCGGTCGAGCGGGTTCGGCACCACTTCTGGCCGAGGTCGGGGGAATGGCCCTTCGACGACGACTCGAAGGGCGACAGGTCGTCCCGTGCGGCGGCCCCGCCGGGATCGGGCGGGGTCGAGGTGGTCGGGCGCGAGCGGTTGGGCCCGTTCGACGTCGCGCGGCTTGCGGCCGACGACCCGAAGGCGTTGGGGAGTTGGCTCACGCAGAACGGCTTCCAGTTGCCCGCCGCGCTCGCGACCGCGCTGGAGCCGTACGTGCGGCAGCGCTGGGAGTACGTGGCGATCCGGCTCGCGCCCGAGGCGCCCGCCGGCGGCACCGGCCGGCCGGCGACCCTGCGCGGCGCGCTGGATCCGCTGCACCTGAGTTTCGCCTCGGATCGACTGGTCTACCCGATGCGCCTGTCCCAACTGGCCAAGGTGCCCCAACACTTGCGGCTGTACGTGGTCGCCGCGCACCGCATGGAGCCGCGCTCGGACATCGGCGGCAGGGCTCCGCAGGTGTTGTACGCAGGTCGCCCCGGCAGCGGTGGATCGACCGGGATACCGGTCGGGTTGGCCCCGATCGATGGCAAGCCGGCCTTCCTGACCGCGCTCGACCAGGACTTCCCGACCCCCGCCACCATCACCGACGATCACGAACTGCTCGTCGCCGCCCACGACAAGGGCTATCAACGAGCCACCTACCGGGACGAGTTGCTGAAGGTGGCCGGGATCCCGGTCTGGCTCCTCTCGGTGCTCGGCGCGCTCGTCGTGCTGCTCGTCGCGGGCCTGGCATGGCGGCGACGTCGCGGCACCCGCAGGCCGCCGATCGCACCCGGGCCGATCCCGCCGCGCCCGACGCACGCGCCGAGCTGATCCGCCGTCGCGGCGGCGTCAGGCGAGATCGGCCCAGACGCCGCCGACCATGACCGCCGTGACGGCGGTGAGCGCCTCGATGCGGTCGAGCGGATTGCCCGCGCACAACAGCAGGTCGGCGTCGTGGCCCGCGCGGAGTCGGCCCTTGCGGTCGCCGAGCCCGGTCGCATCGGCGGCGACGGAGGTGGCCGAGGCGATGGCCTCGGCCGCCGCGACGCCACCGGCGACCAGATCGGCGATTGCCGTCGGCAGGTTCCCGTGCGGCTTGCCCGAGCTGATCCCCGAGTCGGCTCCGGAGACGATGCGGACCCCGGCCCGGTGCGCGCGAGCCACGTGGCCGAACCGGACCTCCGGGGTCGCCCCGATGCGCTCCAGCATCTCGCGGACCGCCGGCGGCGGGACCACGTCGGGGTTCGTTCCGAGCGTGGGACACACGGCGATCCGCCGTACCGCGAGTCGGTGCAGCAGGTCGTCGGAGATCCGCACGCCCCGGTCGGTCAGGCAGGTGAAGTGCTCGATGCCGTCGGCGTCCGCGTCGAGAGCCTGTTCGACGGCGGACAGGCCGTGTGCGTGCACGGTCACCGGCAGCCCGGCGGCGTGCGCCTCGTCCACGATCAGGCGCAGCTCGGCCAGGGTGAACTGACAGCGCATCACATCGGTACCCGGGGTCATCGTGCCCCCGCTGCCCATCACCTTGACCACGTCCGCACCGCGCTCGGCCCGCTCCCGAACGGCCGCACGCAGCCCATCGGGACCCGCCGCCTCACCGCCGAGCCGCCAGCAATGCCCCCCGACGCTGGTGATCGGCGGCCCGGCGGCCAGAATCCTCGGCGCGGGCGTGCCGTCCGCGGCCCGATTGCGCCGCCGCAGCACCGACCAGTCGCGATCGCCGAGATCGCGCACCACGGTTACGCCGACGGCCAGTTGCCGCCGCAGCGAGTCGGTGATCACGGCGTCGAGCCGGTCGGGGGAGTAGTCGGGCAGTCGGTCGAGTGCGCCGTCCAGGCCGTCCCCGCCGAGGTGGCTGTGCAGATCGAACAGGCCCGGGAGCACGGTCGCCCCCGGATGCTCGACCACCTGCCAGCCGTCCGGCACGGGAGCCCCAGCCGGCTCCAGGCCGACGATGCGTCCCTGGGCCACGAACACCGCTACCGGCCCGTTCACGATGCGCTCGCCGTCGAAGGCCCGCGCCGCTCGGATCACCTGCATCTCGTCTCAACGTCCTTGTTGTCGGTGAGGCATCGTGCGGCCTCGGTTTCGATGGGGCCGTGCGGTGTGATCCCCTTCGCCGGCCGGGGGACCGCGATGGGGCTCGGTCCCGGGCAGTTGCTCCCGATGGGGGTGTGGCGTTGCGGACCGGTCGGCCGCGTCCTTGGAGCCCGGGTCCGGGATCACGAGCGAGGTGACGGCGATCCCGACAAGGGACAAGGACGACAGCTCGGAGCCGAAGACGAGCCCGAACGCACCGGCGACCGGCCCGGCACAATTCTCGCCCCCGGTGGGGGCCTTCACGCGAAATCACCCGAAGTGGCAGTCGTGCAGGGTGCGAACCTGCCGGTCGTTGCCCGGGGCCGGGCCGCGACCACCGCGACCCGACCCCGCCCGCGCCTCCTCGGTCGCCCGTCGACGCCCGATCCGCGCGGGTCCGCCGCCGCCCCATGGCCGGACGGGGGGCGAAGGGCCCTGTGGTGAAGGGAATCCCGGCGTAGGGGAGTTCACCCCATCGGACAGTTCGCCGAGCAGGTGCACGGCGGGTCCGGGACGGGCCACGGATCGCGCGAGGACCGCTTGTGCCGTTCCGGCGGTACGACGACGCTGACCCCTTCCGGGCCGACCCGGTACACGGCGATGGTGATGCCGCTGCCGGGCGGCTCGGGGATCGATTCCGTGTCCGCGTCGGTGAGATGCGAGCCGGTGGGCTTCCGGAGCGGGTGGTTCATGACAAGGTGCCTTTCGTTGACATACAGCTCAATGCAGTTGTTTGTATGCCAAGAGTGATCACCAGGGCCTACGATCGACAGGGGCCGGGGTTGACTTCGTTCGCTTTCAACGATTTCTGGGGGCACTGTGTCCGCCGCCACCGAACTGGACCCCTCGGCGTCCGTACTCACGTTCTATGCGACCGAGTTCCGGCGCGAGCGCGAAAAGCTCAGGATGACCCAACGCGCGATGGCCAAACGAGCCTGGATGGCCCCATCGCTGCTCAACAAGATCGAGTCGGCAAAGCGCCTGCCAACGGAAGCCCTCTCGAAGCTGGCCGACGAACTCTTCGGCACGGGCGATCGGTTCCAGCGACTGTGGCCGTTGGTGATCCGGTATGCATATCCGGCGTGGTTCAGGCCGTTCGTCGAACTCGAAGAGGCCGCGTCGATCATCAAGTCGTTTCAGGTGCAGGTCGTGCCCGGGTTGCTTCAGACGGAGCGGTACGCCCGCGCTGTGCTGGCGGCTGGACGTCTTGACCTGAACGACCTGGATGAGCAGGTCAGTGCTCGTTTGCAACGCCAGCGCACTCTCGAACGCGAGGAGCCTCCCGAGTTCCGCGCTGTATTCGACGAGAACGTCTTGCGCCGTGTTTGGGGCGGGCGTGACGTGGTGCGAGAACAGCTCGAACGAGTGCTTGAGTTGGCCGAGCAACCTCGCTTCGTGATCCAGGTGCTTTCATACGAATCGGGGGGTCACGCAGGGGTTGGCGGGCCGTTCACAGCGCTTACGCTGGATGAAGGACCAGACGTGGTCTACGTGGATGGATTTCTGCAGGGCCAGATCCTGGCAGCTCCGGTGGATGTGAAGGCGGCTCGGCGCGTCTACGATCTGCTGGTTGCCGAGGCCCTTTCGCCCACGCGGTCAATCGACCTGATCGCTTCCGTGCTGAAGGAACTGTGAGCCCATGATCACAAACGCAACAATGCCCCACCGTTGGCGGAAGAGCAGTTACAGCACCAACAACGGCGGTGACTGTGTCGAGGTTGCCACCACCCTCGCCGCCGTCCCCGTCCGCGACAGCAAGGCCCCCGCGCTCGGCCATCTCACCATTGCCCCCGCCGCCTGGTCCGTCCTGCTGACCGCCTTGCACGCGACCCGATGAACCCCCGTGCTCCGCCGCCTACTTCCGGGCGGCGGAGCCCGGATCGTCCACGAAAGGACCCCGTGAGCCCATGACCGGTCCCACGCCTCACCGTTGGCGAAAGAGCAGTCACAGCAGCGACAACGGTGGCAACTGTGTCGAGGTTGCCTCCACCCTCGCCGCCGTCCCGGTCCGAGACAGCAAGGCCCCCGCCCTCGGACACCTCACCATCGCCCCCGCCGCATGGTCCGCCCTGCTGACCACCCTGCACACGGCCTGACGGATCATCAGGCTCTTTCCCCGCGCGGGTGTGGCAAGATCGGGCGCATGATCTCCAGAATCGAGTGCTCCGTCCGCCTGTGAGCGAGACGTCCGGGACTGGACTGCCCGGCACCCCCATCACGCTGTTCAGCCATGCGCTCCGGCTCCATCAACAGACGCCGGACCAGCCCCTTCCACATGAAGGCGAGCCGTATCCCGACGCGGAACGGCGACAGCGGGAAGCATCTCCTGAAGCGCCACGAGACCGGACCCTCGTGGGGGCCGACGTCGCCCGAATCCTCGACGAACACTTCGCGGATCCGAACGCGTCGCCGAAGCTGTTGGCCGACCGCTTCCAGGGCCTCTACATACCCATCCACCACAACGACAACATCGCCGCCGCCGCCCGCCGGGCCGGGGAGATCCGGGGCCGCGAGGCCGGCCGGTGGTTGGTGCGGCACGGGACCGATACCGACCCGGTCACCATCGGGCTTGCCCTGCTCGCCGAAGTCGGCACGGCGGACGACATCCCGCTGATCCAGACCATCGGACTGCTCTCCCTCACGTTCGGTCCGCTCGCGGCTCATGCCCTCGAACGCCTGCCCGACGGGGCGACCGCACTGATCTGGCTGGCCGAACGGGTCACCGGATGGGGCCGGGTCTACGTGGTGGAGTCCCTGTGTCGGCTCACCGACGAACACCCCGCCGTCCGGCCCTGGTTGCTGCGCCGCGCCGCCGACGGTGACTTTCTCAACGCCTACTTCGCCGGCCGGGTCGCACACATCGCCAGGCTGCACGAAGCCGTCGCGGACTTCGGGAACGATGCCGAACTGTTCGACCAGGCGACCCTGATCCTGCACACGATGACCTACTCCGAAGGCATGGGCGAGACCCTGCGCCACTACCCACACAGCGCCCCCGTGCTGGAGGCGTACGTCCGACACCTCGAACGCGTCGAGCCGGCGGCCCGGCACTACTTCCTCGCCGCGACGATCGCCCACTACCTGACCAAGGAGAAGCCCGAACGGCCCGAATTCGAGGCGCGTTGGCAGCAGATCCGAGCCTCCTGCCTCGCACTCCTCGACCGGCACGACTGGTGCGACACGGCCCGGCACGGCCTCGCCGCCGAGGACGCCCGGCTGACCTGGCTCGCGGACTCCGTGGCGGCGGAACTCGAACTGCGCGCCTTCCTCGACGACCGACCGGAACCCGAGGCGTAACGAACACCCCGCAGCGCCGGCCGCCCCGCCCCCACCGGGGCTGCCGGCGCCCGGCTTCACCCGACGTCGGCCCGGCGGTGGTTGAGGATCTCCGTCGGCACCGCCGGGGTCGCGTGGGCGCCGGCGCCGTGGCGGAGGAGCCAGGCGGTGGCCTCGGCGCTGGGGAGGGCCTTGGACATCAGCCAGCCCTGGGCCGCGTCGCAGCCGAGTTCGCGCAGGCGTTGGTAGGTGGCCTCGTCCTCGACGCCCTCGGCGACCACGCGCAGGCCCAGGGAGTGGGCCAGTTGCACGATCGAGCAGACGATCGCGGCGTCCTCCTCGTTCATGGTCAACCGGGCCACGAACGAGCGGTCGATCTTGATCTCGCTGACCGGGATGTGCCGCAGATGCACGAGCGAGGAATAGCCCGTACCGAAGTCGTCCAGGGACAGCCGCACGCCCAACCGGCGCAGCGCCTCCAGCGATTCGGCGGCCCGTTGCGGCTCTTCGAGGAGCACCCGTTCGGTGATCTCCAACTGCAACGCGCCCGCCGCGACGTCGTGTTCGCGCAGGCCGGCGGCCACCGAGTCGGCGAAGGAGGGGACGTGGATGTCCCGGGCGGAGATGTTCACCGCGACCGGGACGTCGATGCCCTCCACATGCCAGCGCGCCACCTGGTCCAGCGCGACGTCCACCACGTAGCGGGTGAGTCGGGGCATCAGCCCGGTCTGTTCGGCCAAAAGCACGAACTCCTCGGGGGAGACCTGCCCCCGGGTCGGATGGCGCCAGCGCACGAGCGCCTCGCAGCCGTCCACCCGACCGTCCGCGAGCCGAATTTTCGGCTGGTAATGCAGCTCGACCTCGTGATTGTCCAACGCCCGGCGCAGATCACCGAGCAGCAGCAGCTTGTCCCGGGTGTTCACGTCACGCGAGTCGTCGTACAACTCCACGCCGCTGCGCGAGCGTTTGGCCAAGTACATGGCCACGTCGGCGTATTGCAGCAGTCCGAGCACGTCCGAGGCGTGATCGGGGAAGATCGCCACACCGACGCTGGCCTCCACGTCCAGGGTCAACTCGTCCAGGTCGAACGGCTCGCCGATCCGGTCCACGATGCGATGCGCGAGGCCCAGGACCACCTCCTGCGCGGTCTGTCGGTCCGTGCCCATGTCCAACCCCGGCAGCAACAGGGCGAATTCGTCCCCGCCGAGGCGGGCCACCGTGTCGCCGGGGCGGACCAGCGTCTCCAGGCGCGCGCCGACCTGCTGTAACAGCCGGTCGCCGGCGACGTGTCCGAGTGTGTCGTTGACCTCGTGGAAGCGGTGCAGGTCGAGCAGCAGGAGGGCGACCCGCCCACCGCGCCCGCCGGCCCGCCCGAGTGCCTCCTCGCCGCGCTCCAACAGCAGCCGCCGATTCGGCAGTCCGGTCAGCGCGTCGTGCCGCGACTCCTGCTCGCGGTCGAAGCGCACCATCGTGCTCTGGTACAGCGTGTGCAGCGGGACCACGAACAGCGGGAGCAGCCAAGGCTCTTCGGCGGCGACCACGGCGATCACCGGGGACAGCCCGATCAGCGCGCCGTGCGAGACCGCCCGGGCGCGCATCTCGGCGCGGGCCAGCGCGAGCACACTCGTGCCCCGCCAACTGGCCCGGACGAACCACCCGGAGATCTGCGACACCGCCGACATCGCGAGCCCGGCGAGCGCGACCACGGGGAAGTCCGCCACGTGCAGCGCCCGTGTCTCGTCCGGGCCCGGGTCGATGCCGAACAACCCCAGCACCAGGTCGGCGGCGATGAAGGAGAGTACGTAGTGGCCGATCGTGTAGCCGATCCGCCACCACGAATCACGTCTGAGCAGGCCGGACACCAGGATCGGCACGGCCTGCCACAGCGCCGCGATCTGCCACCCGTGCACGAGCAACAGGCCGAACGTGATGGCGATCGACGGCATCGCGCCGGGGACGTACAACCCCCGGCGCGTGAGCGCGGTGTACCCGCCGTCGATCGACACCAGCGCGAGCATGATCCACACGCCGGGTGTCAGCGGGATGGGACACCGACCGTCGGCCACGGCGAGCGTGGGCGGCACGACGAGCGCGCACAGGCCCAGTAACGCCACGATCCCGGTGTGGATGAAGAATGCCCGCGGTCGTGCCAGTCGCGACAGGTCAGTCCTGCCGATCCGACCCATGCGCCTGCTCCCTGCGGCCTCGTCGGGCGGCATCCCGGGCGCCGGGACGGGTACGCCTGTGGGGCACCGAGCCCGCCGGGTGGGCAAGCTCCCGCTCAGGGTAGGTCGTTCCGGCGGTGCGGGGGAGGGGAATCAGCCGGCGCGCTCGGCCACCCACGCACGGGCCGCCTCGGCGCCCTCGTTCAGGAGTACCGCAAAGCCCTCGTCGTCGAGGATCGGCAGCCCGAGTTGCACGGCCTTGTCGTATTTGGAGCCCGGGTTGTCGCCGACCACGACGAAGTCGGTCTTTTTCGAGACCGAGCCTGTCACTTTTGCGCCGCGCTCTTCCAGGGCCTCCTTGGAGCTGTCCCGGGTGTAGCCGGTGAGAGTGCCGGTGACGACCGTCACGATCCCGTCAAGCGGGCCGGGCGGCTTCTCCTCGTCCGCGCCCTCTTCGGCGAGCCGCACGCCCGCCGCGCGCCACTTCTCGATGATCTCGCGATGCCAGTCCTCGGCGAACCACTCGGTGACCGCCTTGGCGATGATCGGGCCGACGCCGTCGACCGCGGCGATCTCCTCCTCGGACGCCGCCGCGAGACGGTCGAGGTCGTGGAAGCCGCTCGTGATGGCCCGGGCGGTGGTGTCGCTGACGTGTCGGATGCACAACGCGGTGAGCACCCGCCACAGCGGTTGGGTCCTGGCCTTCGCCAGTTGTTCGATCAGCTTGACGGTGTTGGCCTTCGGCTCGGAGGGCTTCTTGACGTTGCCCTCCTTGTCGTACGTGGCCTTCGACCAGAAGTAGGGAACGAGTTCCTTCTCGTCCTCGGCCGCACCCTTGCGATTGACCTTGCGCAACATCTGCACGTCGCGCAGTTGTTCGGCCGTCAGGTCGAACAGATCGGCCTCGGTGTCGAGTACGGACGGACCGGCGGCCGGGTGGGTCAGCGCGACCGCGGTCTCGTAGCCGAGTGCCTCGATGTCGAACGCCTTGCGGCCCGCGAGGTAGAAGATCCGCTCGCGCAACTGGGCGGGGCACGACCGCGCGTTCGGACAGCGCAGGTCGATGTCGCCCTCCTTCATCGCGCGCAGTTCGGACCCGCACTCGGGGCACGCGGCCGGCATCTCGAACGCGCGCTCGCTGCCGTCGCGCAGGTCGGCCACCGGACCCAGGATCTCCGGGATCACGTCGCCCGCCTTGCGCAGCACGACCGTGTCGCCGATCAGCACACCCTTGGCCTTGACCACCTGCTGGTTGTGCAGCGTCGCGCGAGCAACCACCGACCCCGCCACCGTCACCGGCTCCATCACCGCGTACGGCGTGACCCGCCCGGTCCGCCCGACGCCCACCTCGATGTCCAGCAGCTTGGTGTTGACCTCCTGCGGCGGGTACTTGAACGCGATCGCCCACCGAGGCGCCTTCGAGGTCGCGCCGAGCCGGCCCTGGATCGGGATCTCGTCGACCTTGATCACGATGCCGTCGATCTCGTGCTCGACCGAGTTGCGGTGCTCGCCGTAGTACCGGACGAACTCCTTCACCTCGTCGATCGTGTCGACCACCTTGTTGTGCTGCGCGGTCGGCAGCCCCCACGCGTGCAGACGCTCGTACGCGTGCGACTGGCAGTCGATGTCGAAGCCCCGCCGGGCACCGATGCCGTGCACGATCATGTGCAGCGGGCGGGACGCGGTGACCCGCGGGTCCTTCTGCCGCAACGATCCGGCGGCGGCGTTGCGCGGGTTGGCGAACGGCTTCTCGCCGGCCTCGACCAGCCGCGCGTTCAACTCGTCGAACTTCTCGATCGGGAAGAAGACCTCACCCCGGATCTCGACCAGTTCGGGTACGTCGTGCCCGCCGTCGTCCCGCAACCGGGTCGGGATCTCGGCGATCGTACGGATGTTCGGCGTGACATCCTCGCCGGTCCGGCCGTCTCCGCGCGTCAACGCCCGAACCAACCGGCCGTTCTCGTACAGCAGGTTGATCGCCAACCCGTCGATCTTCAGCTCGCACAAATAGTGGAACGACCCGGTCCCCAACTCCTTGGTGAGCCGGTCGTCCCACTCGTCGAGCTCCTCCTCGTTCATCGCGTTGTCGAGGCTGAGCAGGCGCTCCAGGTGGTCCACCGAGGTGAAGTCGGTCGAATACGTGCCGCCCACCTTCTGGGTCGGCGAATCCGGCGTGCGCAGCGCCGGATACCGCTCCTCGATCGCCTCCAGCTCCCGCATCAGCGCGTCGAACTCGCCGTCGCTGACGACCGGCGCGTCCTTCACGTAGTAGCGGAAGCGGTGCTCCTCCAGCTCGCGGGCGAGCGTCGCGGCGCGTTCGCGCACCTCGGCCGGGATCTCGTCCACTCCGGTCGTCGCACCAGCCACGTCGTCGCCCTCCAGCGCCACCAGTTCGAATGGGTCGCGGCCGCGGCACCTGGCGCGCCGCGGGTCGCTACATGGCGCCTTCGGGGTCGTCCCGAAGCACCCGGCCGGCAGCCACGCCGTGGGACAGGGCGGCTCGGGCATGCGCCGGAGAGGCACCGGCGAGGCCACACGTGGGGGTCACCACGACGGCTTCGGCCAGGGACTCCGGCGGGAAACCGAGCCTGTTCCACAACGTTCCGACAGACCTGACGGTACCGGGCGGGTCGGACAGTGGGCGCGACCCCACACCGGGCTTGACCTCGGACGCGTCGCTCTCCGGGGCCAGGCTGGGGACCACCCCGGCGAAGAGCCGGAAGCCGGCCTCGACCGCCTCGCCGATCGATTCGTCCTGGGATCGCTGCAACAGCGAGACGTCGAGCGAGACGCCCGCCGCGCCGGCCTGACGCAGCAGCGTGATCGGCGTGCCGGGGGCGCAGCAGTGCACGATCGTCGGGACGCCCGCACCCGCGATCACATCGCGCAGCGTGTCCCGGACCACCGCCTTGTCCACCGCGCGCAACCGGCCGAACCCGCTCGCGGTCGGCACGTCGCCGGCGATCACGCCGGGCAGCGCGGGCTCGTCCAGTTGCAGCACCAGGTCGGCGCCGGGGATCCGGCGGGCCACCTCGGACACGTGCAACCGGATGCCCTCGGCGAGCGACACGGCCAGGTCCCGGCATGCGCCCGGGTCCGCCAACGCCTTGTCGCCGTAGGTCAGTTCGATGGTGGCGGCGAGCGTCCACGGGCCCGCGACCTGGATCTTGAGCGGACCGGTCCAGCCCTGGGTGAACTCCTCCAGCGCGTCCAGGTCCTGGCCCAGGTACGAGCGGGCCCGGCGGTGGTCGCGCCCGGGGCGGTCCACGAAGCGCCACCCGGAGGGCTGTACGTCGGTGTAGAGGTCGACCAGCATCCCGGCCGAGCGCCCGGTCAGGTCGGCGCCCGGCCCACGCGCGGGCAACTCGGGCAGGTGCGGCAGGTCGGTCAGCAGGCCGAGCACCATCCGGACCGTCTCGCGGATGTCCTCGCCGGGCATGGAACCGACCCCGGTGGCGCTGCCGGGTGACCAGGGAGAAGTACGTTCTGGGGTGTCCACGCCCGGAAGCTTAGTTCGCGCCGGTCGGTGCCCCGGCGGGTGTCGCGACGGGGTTCTTCGTGGCGGCCCCGCCCGCTGCCTCGGCCGCCGAGCGCAGCGGGACCTCGCGGACGAACCAGGACAACGCGAACGCGAGTGCGGACAACACCGCCAGCCCGATCACCACGCCGTGCAGGCCGCCGGCGACCGCCGTGCGGAAGGCGTCCCGGGCGGCGGTGGGCAATTCGCGCAACATGGCCGGGGTCGGGCCGGTCCCGTCCCGGTCCGGGCCCAGGCTGCCCTGGAGGCGGTGGGCGTATACCGCGCCCAGCAGCGCGACGCCGAGCGAGCCGCCGATCGTGCGGGTCAGCGTCGCGGTGCCGCTCGCCGCGCCCAGGTCGCGGGGGTCGGCGCTGTTCATGGTGAGCACCATGGTGCTCTGCATCACCAACCCCACGCCGATCCCGATCACCAGGGTCAGCGCCGAGGCCGCGGCCGTGGGGGTGTGCACACCCAGGCCGAGCAGTACGAGTGCCCCGGCGATCATCACCGCGCCGCCCGCGATGGGATACACCCGATAGCGGCCGGTACGAGTGATCAGCCGGCCGACGGTGACCTGGACGCCGAGCATGCCCAGCATCAGCGGCAGGAGCAGCAGGCCGCCCGCGGTGGGCGAGGCGTCCCGGACGAACTGCATGTACTGCGGCAGGTAGTTGGTGGCCGTGATCATCACCGCGCCGACCAGGAAGCTCAGCACCTGGGCGAGGGCGAAGTTGCGGTCGGCGAACAGCCGGGGCGGGATGATCGGTTCGGCCGCGCGCCGCTCGACCGGGACGAAGCCGGCGAAGGCGAGGGCGGCGAGCCCGGCCAGTCCCAGGATCTGCGGGGAGGTCCACGCGTAGGTGGTGCCCGCCCAGCCGGCGAGCAGGGTCAGCGCGACGATCGCGATGGTGAGCAGCGCGGCGCCGGCGTAGTCGATCCGGGCCTTGATCCGCACGGTGTCGAGGCGGATGCCGACGCCGACGATGGCCAGCGCGAGCAGGCCGAACGGCACGTTGACGTAGAAGGCCCAGCGCCAGTTCAGGTGATCGGTGAGGAAGCCGCCGAGCAGCGGCCCGCCGACCAGCGCGATCGGCATGACCGCGCCGAACAGCGCCTGCACCCGACCACTGTCGCGGGGCGGCACCAGCGTGCCGATCAGCGCGAACGCGCCGACCATCAGCCCGCCCGCGCCCAGCCCCTGGACGGCGCGGAAGGCGATCAGCTCGTTCATGTCCCGGGCCAGGCCGGAGAGCACGGAGCCGACCAGGAACAGCCCGATCGCGGCCAGGTACGCGCCCTTGCGGCCGTACAGGTCGCCGACCTTGCCCCAGATCGGGGTGGTCACGGCGGCGGCGAGCAGGTACGCGGTCACCACCCAGGACAGGTGCTCCAGGCCGCCCAGGTCACCCACGATGGTGGGCAACGCGGTGCCCACGATGGTGCCGTCGAGCATGCCCAGGAACATGCCCAGGATCGGGCCGAGGACGGCGAAGGGGATCCTGCCGGGCGGGGTGTCGGTTTCCTGTGGCATGGCGTTGCCCCCGTGGTGAGTTCGGTCGGGTTCGACGGTGCGGGCGCGAGGTCAGGCCGCGTACGGGCGGACGGCCTTGGCCTCGCGCAGTGCGTGCGCCCACCACACGAGCTGGTCGAGCATGGTCTTCGCGGCGGCGTTCGCGGCGGGGTCGATCGCGTCGCCCGCCGCGTCGAACCTGTCCCAGTGCCCGTGGAAGCTGACCGTGTCCCGGACGGTGACCGCGTGCAACTCGGCCAGTACGACCCGCAGTTGCTCGACCGCGCGGAGCCCGCCGGACAGCCCGCCGTAGGACACGAAGCCGACCGGCTTGGCGTGCCATTCCGGGTTGTGCCAGTCGATCGCGTTCTTCAGCGCGGCCGGGAAGCTGTGGTTGTACTCCGGTGTGACGATCACGAACGCGTCGGCGGCGGCCAGCCGGGGCGACACCTTCGCGAGCAACTCGGCGGTGTTGGGCGCGGGCGGCTGCCCGAAGGCCGGGAAGACGGTGGGCAGCGGGGTCTCGACCGGGTCGACCACGTCCACGGTGAGGTCGGAGTGCTCGGCGGCCCGGGCCCGGATCCAGGCGGCGACGGTGGGCGCGAAGCGGCCCTCCCGGGTGCTGCCGACGAGGATCACGAGGCGCAGGGGAGTGGTGGCGGGCATGGGTGCTCCTCGATGGGATGTGTACAACGTATCCGGTGAGATACAACGTACACAGACAGGTGTACGTCGTCTACTCTTGATACGTTGTACACATCGTTGCGGCGCAGCCCCCGGAGGACCGTCATGGCCGGCCAGCAGAAGAAGTCGTCGTCGGCCGAGGCGCGACCGGACGCCGCCGGCGCGGGCGGCGAGCCGCGCGTCTCGCTGTGGGAACGGCTGGAGAACCCGCCGCCGGCTCCGCGCGCCGTGCTCAGCCCGGATCGCATCGCCGAGGTCGCGGTCGGCGTCGCCGACGCCGAGGGCATCGAGGCGGTGACGATGCGGCGGCTGGCGACCGAGTTGGGTGTCGCGCCGATGGCCGCGTATCGGTACGTGTCGGGCAAGGACGACCTGTTGGAGCTGATGGTCGATCGGGTCTACGGCGAGTTGACCGCGCCCGAAGCCGGCGCGGGGTGGCGCGCGACGCTGCGCGGGTTGGCCACGGATACCCGCGACGTCGTGCTGCGGCACCCGTGGCTGGTGCAGTTGCCGTCGGCCCGGGCGGCGATCTCACTCACCCCGAACCGGCTGGCGGCGGTCGAGTGGGGGATGGCCGCGCTCGCCGAGCTCGACCTGTCGCCGGACGACGCGATGGTCGCGGTGGACGCGGTCGGCGCGTATGTCCAGGGCCGCACCGCCGCCGAGGTGGCCACCCTGCGGCTGATGGAGGTTCGGGGTGCGGCCGATGTCCACGCGCTGCGCACGCAGTTGGCCCCGGAGATGACCTACCTGATGAAGACGGGCCGCTACCCCGCCTTCCACGACTACCTCGGCACCGCCCGGCACAAGGACGACCCGCGCCGCCAATTCGAGACCGCCCTCGACTGCATCCTCGACGGCCTCGCCGCTCGACTGGGCATCTGACCGCCGAGCGGACACCGGCAACCTCGAACGCCGGCCGGGCCGAGATCCGGCCCGGCCGGCGTTCGAGGCCACGTGGCCCGTCCGGCGCCCGAGGACAACGGGCCGCGGGCAGGATCGCAGGCTGCGCAGCCCGCCCGGCAGCACGTTTCATGTTCCGAAGGCCAACCCCACACTCCGACCTATCTCGCGTCGCTGAAGGTAGAAACACGCCTTGTGCGGCTCGGCCCCATGCTCGCCGGTGTAACCGCCCCGCATCACCGGCCCGCCCTCGGTGGGCACCGGGAACATCCGCCCCAGCGTGGGATCCGCCGCCACGAGGTCGTCGCGATCGGCCAGATTCACCCAGTTCTCGACGAACGCCGGCGGCTGTGCGGGCTGGGGCCGCACCCACGAGTCGACGACCGTGTCCGGGCCGAGCGGAGACCCGAGCGTGATCAACAGCGGCAGCGGTCTGCGCAGCCGGTGGGCGAGTTCGTAGGCGACCACCGCTCCGAGCGAGTGCCCGATCACCACCTTGGTGTCGAAACCGATCTCGGTACCCACCCGATCGAGCACCCGATTCCGGGTCTGATCGTCCGTCAGATATCGGGTCAACTGGGTCAGCGCCTTGTTCACGAAGCCACCGGCCGAGCCCGGCCCGTCGGCGGCGAACCAGCGCAACCCGGCGAGCCCACACGTGGGGGAGAGCACGACGGTGCGACCCGTCTCCCCCGGCCCGCCCTCCAGGCGGGCGATCTCCCTTGCCGCGCGCTGCCGTTCCGGCGGAACCGAACCGCGGAGCGCGGCGCGATCCAGCCATTCGCGACCGATGCGCGCGGTCACCTCGTGCTGGATGTCCTCGTCGATCATCTCGCCCTGCGACGGGTGTCGGCGGAGCAGGTCACCATAGAACGCCATCCGCGCGTCGATCCCGCGACGGGTGTGGCGGTACTTCCACAGACGGTCCGCGACCTCGGGAAAACCTGCGGCCTTCACTCCCCGGGCCAGTCGTGGCACCCACTCCTCCTCGAGCGTGTGGGCCGACCTGTATTCCTGCGCGATCCCGTGTACCAGCACGATGGCGGCCATCGTGTCCCCTCCCAAGCCCCGAGTCCTTGACGAGCGCGCTCTCGGACGCCGGGCCCAAGAGTCGTGCGAAGGGCCGATCGACGCGGGGGGACGCAGACCGGAGAGTGGCTTCGCAAAGTTCTCTTACCCAGTCGGTAACGGAAGTTGGCATTTGAGTGAAGTTACTTCCGAGTCGTTCGACGAGATGTGCCGTCCGGCCGGAATTATTCGCACCCGCGTACCCGAGCGGCCGGCCCGAAGCCGCCCGAACCCGGCACGAAGTGGATCAAGAGGTCCCGGTGGGCCACCCACCCGCCCGAACCCCCGCAGCCTCCCCGCCGGACGCCGCGGGTGGGCGGCCGGGAACAAAACCCCGCGCCCCCGGCCGACAGGTGGGAACAAAAATCCCGCGCCCCCGGCCAATAGACTGGGCCCTCCACACCCGACGAAACCGAAGGAACCCGCCTGCATGCCTGGCATCACGCGCGAGGAGGTCGCCCACCTCGCCCGGCTGTCGCGGCTGGAGCTCGGGGCCGAGGAGCTTGATCACCTCGCCGCGCAGCTCGACGACATCATCGGCGCGGTCGCCCGCGTCGCCGAGGTCGCAGCCGACGACATCCCGCCGACCTCGCACCCGCTGCCGCTGACGAACGTCATGCGGCCGGACGTCATCCGCCCCGGGCTCACCCCCGAGGAGGCGCTGTCCGGTGCGCCGGCCGCCGAAGAGCAGCGTTTCCGGGTGCCCCGCATCCTGGGAGAGGAGTGACGGCCATGACCGAGACCATTCGCTGGACGGCGGCCGAGACCGCCTCCGCCATCGCCGACGGCAAGGTCACCGCCGTCGAGGTCGCCCAGGCCCACCTGGACCGCATCGAGGCCGTCGACGCCAAGGTGCACGCGTTCCTGCACGTGGACGCGGACGGCGCGCTCGCCGCGGCCAAGGCCGTCGACGACGCCCGCGCCCGCGGCGACCGGCTCGGCCCGCTGGCCGGCGTACCGCTCGCGCTCAAGGACGTGTTCACCACCAAGGGCGTGCCGACCACCTGCGGGTCGAAGATGCTGGAGGGCTGGAAGCCGCCGTACGACGCGACGCTGACCCGCCGGCTCAAGGACGCGGGCGTGGTCATCCTCGGCAAGACCAACATGGACGAGTTCGCCATGGGGTCCTCCACCGAGAACTCCGCGTACGGTCCGACCGGCAACCCGTGGGACCCCAGCCGGGTCCCGGGCGGCTCCGGCGGTGGTTCGGCCGCCGCCATCGCGTCCTTCCAGGCGCCGCTGGCGATCGGCACCGACACCGGCGGCTCGATCCGCCAGCCCGCCGCGCTCACCGGCACGGTCGGCGTCAAGCCCACCTACGGTGGCGTCTCGCGGTACGGCCTGGTGGCCTTCTCCTCCTCGCTCGACCAGGGCGGCCCGTGCGCGCGCACGGTGCTCGACGCGGCGCTGCTGCACGAGGCGATCGCCGGGCACGACCCGCTCGACTCGACCTCGATCGACGCACCGGTGCCCGACGTGGTCGAGGCCGCGCGCAGCGGCAGCGTCAAGGGCCTGCGGATCGGCGTGGTCAAGGAGTTCGGCGGCGAGGGCTACCAGGCGGGCGTGCTGGCCCGGTTCGCCGAGGCGGTCGAGCTGCTGCGCGAACTGGGCGCCGAGATCGTCGAGATCTCCTGCCCGAACTTCACCTACGCGATGCCGGCCTACTACCTGATCGCGCCCTCGGAGGCGTCGTCCAACCTGGCCCGCTTCGACGCGATGCGCTACGGCCTGCGGGTCGGCGACGACGGCGACCGCTCGGCCGAGGAGGTCATGTCGCTGACCCGCGAGGCCGGCTTCGGCGCCGAGGTCAAGCGCCGGATCATGCTCGGCACGTACGCGCTCTCCTCGGGCTACTACGACGCGTACTACGGCCAGGCGCAGAAGGTCCGCACGCTCATCACCCGCGACTTCGAGGCGGCCTTCGGGCAGGTGGACGTGCTGATCTCGCCGACCACGCCGACCACCGCGTTCCCGATCGGGGAGCGCGCGGACGACCCGATGGCGATGTACCTCGCGGACCTGTGCACCATCCCGTCCAACCTCGCGGGCAACGCCGCGATGTCGCTGCCGTGCGGCCTCGCGGACGAGGACGGCCTGCCGGTCGGCCTGCAGATCATCGCGCCCGCGATGGCGGACGATCGGCTGTACCGGGTGGGTGCCGCCGTCGAGGCCGCCTACCTGTCCCGCTGGGGTGCCCCGCTGCTCGACCGCGCACCCGCGCTCTGACTTTTCGAGGAGTCGATATGGCCAAGAAGAAGAAAGCCCCCAAGAGCAACGTCGCCAAGGTCTTCAGCGTCGGCATGCAGCTCTTCGGCGCGATCGGCGTGATCAAGCAGATCAAGGAAGCCCGCGGCAAGAACGACAAGCTGGAGCTGGCCGACGCGGTGATCAGCGCCGCCGCGGTGGTCACCGGCTTCGCGTTGCTGATCCGCGCGATGCGCGAGGTCGAGGACGAGCTGACGGAGGCCGACGCCCTGTGAGTACCACCAGCCTGATGTCCTACGAGGACGCGCTGGAGACCTACGACCCGGTGATGGGCCTGGAGGTCCACGTCGAACTGGGCACCGCGACCAAGATGTTCTGCGGCTGCTCGACCGAGTTCGGCGCGGAGCCCAACAGCCAGGTGTGTCCGACCTGCCTGGGCATGCCCGGCGCGCTGCCCGTGGTCAACGCGGTCGCGGTCGAGTCGGCGATCCGGATCGGCCTCGCGCTCAACTGCAACATCGCCGAGTGGTGCCGCTTCGCCCGGAAGAACTACTTCTATCCGGACATGCCGAAGAACTTCCAGACCTCGCAGTACGACGAGCCGATCGCGTTCGACGGCTACCTCGACGTCCTGGTCGAGGGCAAGACCTGGCGCGTGGAGATCGAGCGCGCGCACATGGAGGAGGACACCGGCAAGTCGCTGCACATGGGCGGCGCGACCGGTCGCATCCACGGCGCGGACTACTCGCTGCTCGACTACAACCGGTGCGGCATCCCGCTGATCGAGATCGTCACCAAGCCGATCGAGGGCGCGGGCGAACTGGCCCCGCTGGTGGCCAAGGCGTACGTCGCCGAGCTGCGCGAGCTGATCCGCGCGCTCGGGGTGTCCGAGGCCCGGATGGAACTCGGCCAGATGCGCTGCGACGCGAACCTGTCGCTGCGCCCCAAGGGCCGGGAGAAGTTCGGCACCCGCAGCGAGACCAAGAACGTCAACTCGCTGCGTTCGGTCGAGCGGGCCATCCGGTTCGAGATCCAGCGGCACGCCACCGTGCTGACCGACGGCGGCACCATCGTGCAGGAGACCCGGCACTTCCACGAGGAGGACGGCAGCACCACCGCCGGCCGCATCAAGGAAGAGGCCGAGGACTACCGCTACTTCCCCGAGCCCGACCTGGTGCCGGTGGCGCCCTCGCGTGCCTGGGTCGAGGAACTGCGCGGCACGCTGCCCGAGCTGCCGTCGTTGCGCCGGGCCCGGCTGCAGGCCGAGTGGGGCGTCAACGACTTCGAGATGCAGTCGATGGTCAACGCCGGCGTGCTCGACGTGATCCTGGCCACCATCGACGCCGGGGCCGACGCGGACGCGGCCCGCAAGTGGTGGCTGGGCGAGTTGTCCCGGCGGGCCAACGAGCGCGGCGTCGAGGTGGCCACGCTGCCGATCACGGCGGCCCAGGTCGCGCGGGTGGCGGCGCTGGTCAAGGGCGGCGAGCTGAACGACAAGCTGGCCCGCCAGGTGATCGACGGCGTGCTCGCCGGCGAGGGCGAGCCGGACGCGGTGGTCGAGGCGCGCGGGCTCAAGGTCGTCTCCGACGACTCGGCGCTCGGCGCGGCCGTGGACGAGGCGATCGCGGCCAACGCGGGCATCGCCGACAAGATCCGCGGCGGCAAGGTGCAGGCGGTCGGGGCCCTGGTCGGCGCGGTCATGAAGACCACGCGCGGACAGGCCGACGCGGCACGAGTGCGTGAGCTGATCCTGGAGCGCCTGGGCGTTTCCTGACCGGCCGGCGGCCGCTCACCCCGAGGAGGGCCCTCGATCGCATCGCGATCGGGGGCCCTTTCGTGTGTGTCCCACACCTCGACGGGACGCCGCGATGTTCGACCGGGGTTCTCCCCAGGTCTGTACGACCCCCTTATCGGGTTCTTCTCGATTGCCTTGGATCGATCGTGGACGAGCTGAGCACCCGGGATACGGCATCCGCCCGATGCCGGCGGACCCCCTGGGACGCGAAGCTCGTACCACGAGCCGGAGCGACCGGCTCGGGTGACCAGGAGGTCGACACCATGGAGTACGAACTGTTCCAGGCCCGTTCGCGCGAGCTGCGGGCGATGGCCGACCGGGACCGGGCCGTCCGCGAGGCACAGCGCGCCGGCCGGCTCGCGGCCAAGGCGGCCCGGGTGGCCCGGCGCGAGGAGCGCCGAACCGGCCGGGGCGCCGGCGGCCTCAGTTCCGATCGCGGCTTGATCGGGTGGCGGGTAGCCGGCCTGCACCTGCGCGCACGGTGAGCACGTGATGCCCGCCACGCTGTTCGAAACCCCCTTGTTGACCTGCGCAAACGGGTTTCGCCGGGGGTGAAAACCCCGGCTGCGAAGCGAAGGAACATGACATGCTCGGCACTGTGGCGAGTACTTCTGTTTCTCCCGTGTTCGTAGGCCGGTCATTGGAAATGGCGCGGTTCCTCCAGGCTTTGCGCGAAGCCGACGAGGGCACGCCGGGCGTCGTACTCGTCGGGGGCGAGGCCGGCGTCGGCAAGACGCGCCTGCTCCAGGAGTTCCTGGAGCGGGCCGAGGCACAGGGCGCGGTGACCGCCGTCGGCGGCTGCCTGGAGCTGGGCGCGGAGAGCCTGCCGTTCGCGCCGATCTCGGCGGCACTGCGTACCCTCTCCCGCCGGATCGGCCCCGAGCTGGCCGAGGCGGTCGCCGGTCGCGAGCGCGATTTGGCGTGGCTGCTGCCCGACCTGGCGCCGGGCACCATCGCGCGCGACGGCGAGTTCGACCGGGTCCGGCTGTTCGAGTTGATGCTCGGCCTGCTGGAGCGACTGGGCGGCGACCGCACCCTGGTGATCGCGATCGAGGACCTGCACTGGGCCGACTCGTCCACGCGCGAACTGCTCGGCTTCCTGTTCCGGCTGCTGCGCACCGGTCGGATCCTGATCGTCGGCACGTACCGGGCGGACGCGGTGGACCGTCGGCATCCGCTGCGCTCCTTCCTGGCCGAGTTGGACCGGGTGCACAACGTCGCCCGGATCGACCTGGCCCGACTCACCCGGGCCCAGGTCGGCGACCAGTTGCGCGGCATCCTGCGCGAGGACCCGCCGCGCCGGCTGATCCGACAGATCTTCCAGAAGTCCGAGGGGAACGCGTTCTTCGTCGAGGAACTCGCCTGCAGCATCCGCGACGGCCAACTCACCGGCATCTCGGACACGCTGCGCGACCTGCTGCTGATCCGGATCGAGGAGTTGTCCGAGGACACCCAGAAGGTGATCCGACTGGCCGCGATCGGCGGGGTCACCGTCGGGCACCGGCTGCTCACCGAGGTCTCCTGGCTGGATCCGGATCGGCTGGAGGAGGCGCTGCGCACGGCGGTGTCGGCACACGTACTGGTGCCGATCGGCGAGGAGTTCCAGTTCCGACATGCACTGGTGCGCACCGCGATCCGCGAGGATCTGATGCCGGGTGAGCGGGTCCGGCTCTACGCCACCTTCGCCGAGGCGTTGGAGCGCTGCCCGGACCTGGTCGGCGCCGACGAGCTGCGCGGTCGGATCGCCACCTACTGGTTCCACGCCGGCAAGGCGGTCAAGGCGCTGCCGGCGGTGCTCGCCGCGGCCGAGGCGGCGCGCGAGCGGTATGCCTTCGACGAACGCACCCGGCTGCTGGAGCGGGCACTGCTGCTGTGGGAGCAGGTGCCCGATCCGGAGCAACTGAGCGGTCGCCGGCTGATCGACATCTACATGGAGGCGGTCACCGCGGCCCGACTGGGCAGCGAGCGCGAGTTGGCCATCCACTTCTGCAAGCGGGCGATCCAACTGGTGGACCCGGTCGCCGAACCCGAGTTGGCCGCGTTCCTGTGGCGGGAGAAGGCCCGGAGTCTGCGCATCCTGTGCCGCTCGTCGGGCATGCCCGAACTGCACCGGGCCAGAGAGATCCTGGCGGGTCTGCCACCGTCGATGGAGCAGGCCCGAGTGCTCGCGCACATCGCCCGGGACCGGATGCTCGACGGCGACGGCGAAGAGGCGATCGCCGAGGCGATGACCGCGCTGGACCTCGCCCGGGCCATGGCCGGCCGCGACATCGAGGCGGAGGCCCGCAAGACGCTCGCCTGCGGCCTGGTGCAGATCGGACGGGTCGAGGAGGGCATGGCACAGATCGCGCTGGCCGAGGAGGGCGCGATCGACAGCAGCGAGCCGGACAGCCTGGTGCATGTGCTGAGCAACAAGGCGTCGCTCCTGGAGGGTCTGGGTCGACACCGGGAGAGCGCGGTGGCCGCGCGGCGCGCGATGGACGTCGCCGCCGAGCGCGGACTCACCCGCACCTCCGGCTCGTTCGCGCTGGGCAACCTCGCCGAGTCGTTGCTCTCGGCCGGCGACTGGGCCGACCTGGAGACGCTGGTGGAGAAGACCCTCGACCTGGACCCGGGGCCGCAGACCACCCGCCACCTCGAACTTCAACTGGTCGACCTGTGCCTGGCCCGCGGTGACGTACGCGGGGCGAGCGCGCATCTCAAGCGCTCCCGGCTGGCCGCCGGCTCGCGCTACGTCGAGGCGCAATACTCGATCCCGCTGGCCCGCGCCGAGATCCGGGTGGCCGAGGCGCAGGGCCGGCTGGACGAATCCCGCGAGGCGCTGGTCGCGGCCCTGGACGGGGTCGGCTGCCCGCCGGGCCATCAGCGCTACATGTGGCCACTGCTCGCCGACGCGGCGGCCAACGAGGCGGACGCGCGCACCTCGACCGTGCGCCCGCGCGAGTCCGAGCTCAAGGCCCGTCAGGACATCGCCGACCGGATCGCGGCGATGGCCGGCACGCTCGCGGTGGACTGCGCGCTGGACGCGGCGTACGCGTCGCAGGTCAAGGCCGAACTGGCCCGCGCGGCAGGCACCGACGACGCCGAGCTGTGGGGTCGGGTGGTCTGCGCCTGGGAAATGACCGAGCAGGTCTACCGCACCGCCTGGGCCCGCTTCCGGCACGCGGAGACCCTGCTCGCCGCCGGCGACCGCGACGCCGCCGCGCTCCCGCTGGCCACCGCCGCGGAGGTGGCCGTCCTCCTGGACGCCAAGACCCTGCGCGAACTCATCGACCTGCTCACCCGCCGCGCCCGGATGGCCCCCACCACCCAGGGCGACGCCGGCACACCGCTGCCGACCCTGACGCCCCGCGAGATCGACGTCCTGCGACTGGTCGCCGACGGCCGCAGCAACCGCCAGATCGCCGAGGAGTTGTACATCAGCGTCAAGACGGCCAGCGTGCACGTATCCAACATCCTGGCCAAGCTGGAGGTGACCGGCCGCGGCGAAGCCGCCGCGGTGGCCCACCGGTTGCACCTGGTGGACGGCTAGGCCCGTCCGATCCGCCGGACCGGACGAGCCGGCGGGTCTCGAAGGCCGGGCCTCGGTCTACCCCGCCGCGGCGGACGACAGGTCGGCGAGTTCGGCGAGCGTTCCCTCGAACTCGGCGATCAGCCCGGTGAGGACGACCCACGCCTCGGGGTTGGCGCCGATGCGCTTGGCCAGGTGCGCGAGCGCCGGGCGCGGGTCGCCGGGAGCCCAGTGGTAGGTGTCGATCGCCACCAGCGCCTCGAACGCGTGCCGGGCCGGCCGGGCGTGCCGGACGACCTCCTCGGTGTCCAACTCGCCCGCGACGACCGCGGCGGAGAGCCAGGAGTGCCACTGGTCCAACGGTGTGTCGCGCACCCGGTCGACGGCCGGCCGGCGATGCTCGGGGACCGGCGGTTCGGCCCGCGGCCCGCGATCCCAGCGCGCACGCAACTCCCGGAGCGCCGTCGGGTCGTCGGCGGCCAACGCGGCCTGCGCCGTGCTGCGGATCAGGTCCGGGAACAGCGCGCCGTGGTTGGCCAGGATGTCGCCGGTCACCTTCGCGTCGGCCCGCTCCCACAGGCTCAACACGATGTCGATCCAGTCGATCCGACGCAGCTTGCGCTCCCCGCACTTGGGCAGCGCGTGGTCCACCACACCGGGGTCGCCGGACATCGCGTAGGACTCGGGCTCGCCACCGAAGTGCGGTTCGTTGATCAGTTGGGCCCGCAGGTCCGGATGCATCGGTACGCGCGGGCGACCGGCCCGCCGGCCGGCGTAGATCTCGCGCCGCAACTCGGCGGTGACGCCGGAGCGGTTCTCGACCAGGAGACGGTCCAAGCGGTCGTCACCGAGGTCCTTGAGCAGCCGGGCGTAGTGCCGCCCGATGGTCTGGTGCTCGGCGAGCGCCGCGAGCATCGCCGGATGTGCGCAGCGCAGTGCGGCCTCGGCGACATTCGGCAACGGCGGGACGTTGCCCGGGAGCAGGGCGGCCGCCGCCGCGTCGTCCAGATGCGGTATCAGGGCGGTCAGTTCGTCCGCGTCCAGCCGGCGGAGCAGGAAGACCACCGACGGGCGCACGGCGGCCGGCACCGCGATCGTCGGCTTGTCCGCGTGCGCCTTCGCCTCGGCGAACAGCTCCGGCAGGGTGCCGCCGAACCGCCCCAGCCTGCGGGCCAGTTGGGCCCACGCGGCCGGATCGGCGCCCAGCGTCGCGATGATCTGCGGCCTGAGCACGTCGTGGATCGTGGTCTCGCCGGTGACGTAGGAGTGTTCCCGGGAGACCACCGCGAGCACCTGGGCGGCGACCCGGGCGGGCCGCATCCGGGCCAGGATCTCGCGCGGCGCGAGCACCCCGGCCCGCAGCGCGGGGCCGACCTGGTCCAGCGCCTCGGTCCGGGTCACCGGCAGATCCGGGCTGTGCAACACGCTCGCCGAGCCGCCCCGCCGAGCGGTGTGCGCCAACACCGGATACGCCTGCAACAGCGCCAGCGCCCGCTCGGCCGTGACGCCGGGCCGGCGCAACTCCCGTCGGGCCCGATCGAGATCGCCGACCTCGTCGCCGCCCGGATCGCTCTCCTCGCCCGGCGGGAACGCCGCGGCCACCACCGGATCGCCGCCGGCCTCGATCAGTCGGCACAGTTGACTCGGCGTCAGCCGAGGGTTGGCCGCCGTCTCGGCGACCTCCCAGCCACGCGCGCAGTAGGCGATCGTGTCCACCAACGCGTCCGAGAGGCACACCTCGTGCGGCACCGACGCGCCGAACCCGCGCACCCCCGTCAACCGGGTGAACACATCCGCCACATCGGCCTCGGAAAGCTCGCGCAGCACCAACACCAGGCTCCGGTCCACGGAATCCCTCCCTCGTGCGGCATACGCTAACGTCCGCCTCGGACGTCGCCCGAACCGGCACAACCACGCCGCCCACCCGGGCCGGGCCGGAGCGGGTGCCTCAGCCCGAGACCAGGCGCAGGATCCGGTCGTCCCCCTTGCGCGGCGTTCCCCGACCGTCGGTCATGCTCGTGACCAGCCACAGTTCGCCCGCGCCGACGGCCACGACCGTGCGCAGCCGGCCGTACCTGCCCTGGAAGTACGCCTTGGGCTCGGTCACGGTGGAGCCCACGATCGGGGCCTCCCACAGGCGTTCGCCCTTGAGGCCGGCCAGGTACACCACGTCGCCCACGATCGCGATGCCGCTCGGCGAGGCGTCGTCGGTGGCCCACTGGGCGACCGGGTTGACGTACGCGGGGTTGTCGCTCGTGCCCTCGACCGCCGGCCAGCCGTAGTCGGCGCCGGAGCGGATCAGGTTCAACTCGTCCCAGGTGTCCTGGCCGAACTCGCTCGCCCACAGCCGGCCGGTCGAATCCCACGCGAGGCCCTGGACGTTGCGGTGGCCCAGGCTCCACACCGGGGAGTTCGGGAACGGGTTGCCGGGCGCCGGGCGGCCCTCGGGCGTGAGCCGCAGGATCTTGCCGCCGAGCGAGTTCCGGTCCTGGGCCAGCGGCTTCTGCCCGGCCTCGCCGGTGCCCGCGTACAACATGCCGTCCGGGCCGAACGCGATCCGGCCGCCGTTGTGGTTCGAACCGGCCGGGATCCCGGCGAGCAGCACCTCGGGCGGGCCCAGCGGTTGTTCCGGCAGATAGGTCATCCGGACGATCCGGTTGTCCTGCTCGGTGGTGAGATAGGCGTACAGGAAGTGGTCGCTCGCGAACGTCGGCGACACCGCGATCCCCAGCAGACCCCCCTCGCCGCGATGCACCGAACCCGGCACCGTGCCGACCACCACCGGCGTCACGGTGCCCGGACCGAGCCGGGTGATGGTGCCGGTGTCGCGCGAGGACACCAGCGCGTCCTTGTCCGGCAGCAGCGCCACACCCCACGGCGTGTTCAGGTCCCGGGCGATCTCACCGGCCACGATCGGCTCGGCGACCTTGGCCGCGGTCGGCCCCGCCGGCACGTACGGCGGCTGGGTGCCGGCCACCGGCGCGGTGGAAGGGCCGGGCGAGCCCTTCTTGTCCGACGAGTCGCCGGAGGAGCCGCACGCGGTGAGTCCGGCCGCCAGCGCGACGGCGAGCACCAGGGAGGGCCAACGAGGCTTCGGACGGCGTGTGCGCACCGGAAACACCACCTTCTCGGGATGCTCCGACCCTAAGGCCGAGCCCGTGGGGGTGGGGTGCGACACGGCATTTAGAGTTCCTGCCATGGTCACCGACGGCAGGATCTGGGTCCCGTATTCCCTGGAGCAACTCGCCCCGCTCCCGGGCCGACTCGCCCCGGGCGACGGCGCCCGATCGCTCATCGACGTCTACGACGGCCTCGACGGCCCGGTTCCGGACACCGCCGCCGACGTCGAGTTCTACGTCCTGCCCTACATGTTCGACCGCCGCACACTCGACCGGATCGCGGACATGCCCCGGCTGAAGGTGATCCAGACGCTGACCGCCGGCTACGAACACGTCCTGCCGTTCCTGCCGCCCGGCGTGCTGCTCTGCAACGGCCGCGGCATCCACGAGACGAGCACCGCCGAACTCGCGCTCGCCCTCACCCTCGCCGCGCTGCGCGACATCCCCACGTTCGTCCGCGGCCAGGACGCGGGGGAGTGGCGGGCGGGCTTCTATCCCGCGCTGGCCGACAAGCGGGTGCTGCTCGTGGGGTACGGAGCGATCGGCGAGGCGGTGGACCGCCGGCTCCAGGGCTTCGAGGTGGACGTGGTCCGGATCGCCCGCAGCGCCCGCCCGGGCCCGCACGGACCGGTCCGGGCGATGGCCGACCTGCCCGAGTTGCTCCCGCACGCGGATGTGGTGATCCTCACCGTCCCGCTCACCGAGGAGACCCGCGGCCTGGTCGACGCCGACTTCCTGGCCCGGCTGCCCGACGGCGCGCTCGTGGTCAACGTCGCGCGCGGCGCGGTCGTGGACACCGACGCGCTGCTCGCCGAACTGGGCACCGGTCGGCTCCGCGCGGCCCTGGACGTCACCGAACCCGAGCCGCTGCCGGCCGAGCATCCGCTGCGCTTCGCGCCCGGCGTATTGATCAGTCCGCACGTCGGCGGCAGCTCGTCCGCCTTCCTGCCGCGCGCCCTGCGGCTGATCCGGGCGCAGCTCGAACGCTGGTCCGAAGGGGTGGCCCCGGCAAACATCGTGCGGGATTGAGCAACCAAACGGCTCAGGTTGCGCTCTGCTTCAGGACAGGGCCGACACCGGTACGGTGTGCCCGCGCATGCCCGACCCGGACGGAGACACATGGAAGACAGGGGGACGGCGCCCGGCGCTGTTCACGAGCGGTTCGAGGCATCGGGCACCGCCGACGCGAATCCGGCGCCGGGCGCCTCGACGGTCGTCGAACCGGCGGTGATCGCCCCCCGAACGGGTGAACACGACGTCGGTCTGCGCACCGTGGTCCAACGGGCCCGGCAGCGGATCGGCCCCGGCGCGCTGCCGTACCTGCTCGCCGTGTGCTTCTTCCTGATCTACGCCGCACACTCGCTGCTGCGCCACCGGCGGATGGAAACGCACGCCTACGACCTGGGCCTGTTCGAACAGGTGGTCAAGGCGTACTCGAACTTCGAGGCGCCGGTATCGGACATCCGGGCGCCCGACTTCAACGTGCTCGGCGAGCACTTCCACCCGATCCTGGCGCTGCTCGGCCCGATCTACCGGATCTTCCCCGGCCCGAGCACCCTGTTGATCGCCCAGGCGTTCCTGGTCGCCGCCTCGGTGGTACCGATCACCCGGATCGCCGCCCGCGCGTTCGGCACGCTCGGCGCCGCCGGGCTCGGTATCGCCTACGGGCTGTCCTGGGGCATCCAGTCGGCCGTCTCGTTCGACTTCCACGAGATCGCGTTCGCGGTACCGCTGCTGGCCTTCGGCCTCGACCGTTTCCTGCTCGGCCGACACGTCCAGGCACTGGCCTGGTGGTTGCCGCTGATCCTGGTCAAGGAGGACCTGGGGCTCACCCTGGCCGCCGCGGCCGTGCCGCTGGTGCTGCTGCGCCGCTGGAAACTGGCCGCCGCGCACGTGCTGATCGGGGTCTCCGCGTTCGCGCTGGCGATCTTCGTGCTGCTGCCGGCGATCAACCCGAACGACACCTATGCGTTCTGGGGCAATCTCGACTCGACGCAACGCTCCGGCAACGCGGATCCCAACACGTCGCTGGGCCAGGTGCCGATCACCGAGCTGATCATCGAACTGCCCAAGTCGATGGTGTTGCCCAGCGCGAAATGGATGACGCTGTTCACCCTGCTGCTGCCCACCGGGTTCATCGCGCTGCGCTCGCCGATCCTGGCGATGATCGTGCCCACCATGTTGTGGCGGTTCACCTCCAGCAACGAGTTCTACTGGGGCACCTACTTCCACTACAGCGCGGTGCTGATGCCGATCGTGTTCGCGGCCTTCGTGGACGGCGTGGTCAAACTGCGCGCGTCGCGGGCGGACTGGTTGCGCCGGTACGCCGCCAAGGCCGCCATCGTCCCGCTCGCGGTGTCGCTGGCGCTCATGCGCGACTTCCCGCTGATGGACCTGCTGCACAAGCGCACCTGGATGGTCCAGGACCGGGTGCACTCGGCGCACAAGGTGCTCGATCAGGTCCCGGGGGACGCGACGGTGTCGGCCACGATGAGTTTCTCGCCGCAACTGGTCTCGCGGGTGCGCCGGGTGACCGACTTCCCGACCATCCTGCCCGGCCCCGGCTACGCGGCGATCGAGGTGTGGGGCGACAACAAGGACTGGGCCCGCTACTGGATCGATCATCTGATCGGGCAGGGCTTCACCGAGGTCGCCCGCGAACCGGGCGCGGTCCTGCTCAAGCGCGACTGAACCGGAGCGCCCGGGGGCGCATCCGGTCCGGGGCCGGCCGACGAGCGCCGGTCGCAGCCACTCCCGCGCGACCCACCCGCTCCCCCTCGCGCCGCTCCCACGCTCGGCCGTCCGAGTTCTCCGGACCCCGATCCGACCCCATCGCGCTCCCCGCGAGCGATCGAATCGCCGCCGCGGTGCTGCCGCGCGGCCCGGTCGGACGAGGCTCCCGCGAGCCCCCGTCAGGGCTCCGGGAAGCCGTCCGGCCGGTCCCCGGACCGCCCGACGACCGCTGAAACTCCCAGGTTTGCCCTGATCAGGGCCCCTTTTTCCGCCGGATGTCGGGAGTTTGTCACAAATGCGCGGGAAGGGACTCCCATGCCGACCATCATTAGTTACTCTGTGTTGAGTAAGACAAGCTCACAGTGACGGGTTGGTGTATCGTCCGAGTCGTGGGGCGTTGAGAGACGCGCACGGTCGGGTGTCGCACCCCCGTCGCGCCGGCGCCGACCGCCCCGCTTCACGGCTGGGGTGTGAGGGCCGGTGCAGTGCCTGAAGCGCCGTGCGGGCGACTTCGGGCAGAGGGGAGTGCGGAATGCCGGGGGACCACTGCCGGAGTGGCCGAGCCACGACGACCCGGTGCGGCTGCTGATCTTGGCCGACACCCCTACCCAGCGGCAGCTCAAGTACCTGATCGCGCCGCTGTGTCTCGTGTATGCGATCGGTGCGCTCCAGGGCTGGGGCAATCCGACGCTGTCGCTTGCGATGGGCGACTTCGGCCTGGCCGCCGCCGCGGCCGTGGCGGCGATCTCCTGCGCGCTCAAGGCCGTGCACGAATTCGGACGGGCCCGGTTGTCCTGGGCACTGTTCGCCTTCTCGGCCACGATGGTCTCGCTCGGCAACGGGATCTGGGGCTGGTACGAGGTCGTCCTGGACGCCCCGGTGCCCACGCCCGGCCCGACCGACGTGATCTTCCTGCTGTTCGCGCCGCCCACCATCGTCGGCCTGATCCTGGTGGCCCAGCGCCCGCGCGGCATCGCGGCCTGGACCTGCATGGCACTGGACGGCTGGTTGATCGCCGGCTCGCTGTTCACGCTCGGCTGGAGTCTCGCGCTGGCCCGCAGTACCAACGGGGACCGCTCGGACATCCTCAAGATCGTGCTCACCCTCGCCTACCCGGTGCTCGACATCCTGATGATCAGCATGGTCCTCGGCTTGCGATTTCGGGCCGGTTCGGGAGATCGCGCGGCACTGAATCTGGCGCTGGTCGGCCTCGCGGTCACCGTGATGAGCGACGCGTTGTGGACCACCCCCGGGTTGAACAGCGGATATCGCTCCGGCGGTCTGCTGGACGCGGGCTGGTTCGCGGGCAGTCTGCTGCTGGCCATCGCGCCGTGGACCGGCGAGCGGGTCGAGGCACACGAGCGGCCCAGGCATCGCACCATCTCGATGTTGTCCGCGCTCACCCCGTACATCGCCGCCGCGGTGTGCACGGCGGGCGTGCTCGGCGGCGCGGTGGCCGGGCACGCCCCGGACAAGGTGGTGCTCGGGGTCGGCGCGACCGTCCTGGTCACGCTGGTGTTGCGGCAGGGCATCACGCTCGTCGACAACGTCTTCATGGCCCAGGAACTGTCGGCCAAGGAGAGCCACTTCCGGTCCCTGGTGCAGGGCTCCAGCGATGTGATCATGATCGCCGCCGGCGACGGTGTGCTCCAGTACGTCAGCCACGCGGTGCGCCGGGTCTACGGCTTCGAGCCGGAGGAGTTGGTCGGCACCCGGCTGGAACTGCTCATCCATCCCGAGGAGAGCGCGCGCGTACAACGCGAACTACGCGCGTTCTTGGACGGCGTGGTGCCGATGGGCGAGGCGGACACCGCGATGGTGCGGGTGGAGTGTCGGATCCGCTCGGCCGCCGGCACCTGGCTGCACACCGAATCGGCGGTCAACCGCTACGGCGACGGGCTGATCTTCAACAGTCGCGACGTCACCGATCGAATCAAGCTGCAGACCCAGCTCGAACACGACGCGTTCCACGACCGGCTCACCGACCTGCCCAATCGGGCCCTGTTCGAGGACCGGATCCAGCACGCGCTGGCCCAGCGGCGCGGGATCACCCCGACGATCGCGGTGTTGTTCCTGGATCTGGACGGGTTCAAGGCGGTCAACGACAACTACGGGCACACCGCGGGCGACGAACTGCTCGTGCAGGCCGCCCGCCGGCTCGAACACGCGGTCCGGATCGGCGACACGGTGGCCCGCTTCGGCGGCGACGAGTTCGCCGCGCTCCTGGTCGGCGATCCCTCCCCGCGTGCGATCCGGGAGATCGCCGAGCGGTTGTTGTCCACGCTGTCCGCGCCGTACCGGATCGCCGACGGCGAGGTGCGTGTCGCGGCCAGCATCGGCATCGCCTTCTCCGCGCCCGGGATCGCCCCGGCCGACCTGATGCGGCACGCGGACGCCGCGATGTATCGGGCCAAGGACGGCGGCAAGGGCCGGGTCGAGGTCTACACCCCGGACATGGACGCGGACGTGGAGCGCCGCGCCGCTCGGGCCGCCGGCCGCCGCCGGATGGACCGGGACGGCCGGCTGGCCATCTCCTACCAGCCGGTGGTGGACCTGGACACCGGTCGGGTGCGCGACGTGGAGGCCGCGCTGTGCCGGGTCGAGGACGGCGTCGTGCCGGGGCGGGCGGACCACGTGCGGCTGACCGCGGGCGCCGAGGGCCGACTCTCGCCGGTGGGCCGCAGGCTGCTCGAGGAGAGCACGCTGGCCGCCGCGACCTGGCGGCTGGCCGGCCACGACATCGGCGTCACGGTCGGCCTGGCCGCGCGCCAACTCACCGGGCCGGGCTTCCTGGACGTGCTGGAGGAGACCCTGCTCGGCGCCGACCTGCCCGCCGGGGCGCTCACCCTGGAGATCACCGACAACGTGCTGCCGGACGGGGACGAACTCCTGCTCGGCCGGATCGCGGTGCTGCGCCGGCTCGGGGTGCGGTTGTCGCTGGACGACTTCGGCACCGGGCACTCCTCGCTCACCTACCTGCGCCGACTGCCGGTGGACGCGCTCAAGATCGACCGTTCGTTCGTGGCCGAGGTCGGCACGTGTCCGCATCTGACCGTGCTCACCTCGACCATCGTGCGGCTCGGCCTGGACTCCGGACTGACCCTGGTGGCGGCCGGCATCGACAGCCACGCGCAGGTCGACATACTCCGCGAGATGGGGTGCCAGCGCGGACAGGGAACCTGGTTCCATCCGGCGGTCTCCGGGGACGCGATCTTCGAGGTGCTCGGCCAGGCGCCGCCGGGCAACAGCGCGGTGCGCGGCCCGCGGCCCGAGCCGCTGCCGGAGGTCCGCCCGGCCCTGCCGGTCCAGGTGCCCAGACCGCAGATGTGACGCGTTCGTCCCGGGTCGCGGGTTGGCCGAAATCCGTGACGCGCCGTCAGTCCTGGACAAATAATCCCGAATACTGAGACGCCCGAAGGGTCGGCTTGACACGTACAGGTGCCCGGGGAGAGAGTCGCGGGCATGCAGACCCGCATCCTCGTACTTGAGAAGCGCGTGAACTGACCACCGAGTCGGTTCGCGCGCCCCCCTCGCTTGCCTAACGGCACGGGGGGTTTTTTGTTGTAGTCCGACGGGTCCGGGCCTCGCGCCCCACTCGATATGCCGACTTCAGATCGAGAAGAGACGAAAGCATGACCGATCAGGTGACAGGAGCCCAAGCGCTGATCCGCTCCCTGGAAGCCGCAGGGGTGGACACGGTCTTCGGCATTCCCGGGGGCGCGATTCTTCCCGCCTACGATCCGATGATGGACTCGACGAAGGTGCGTCACATCCTGGTCCGGCACGAGCAGGGGGCCGGGCACGCCGCGGAGGGCTATGCGCAGGCCACCGGCAAGGTCGGGGTGTGCATGGCCACTTCGGGCCCGGGGGCGACCAACCTGGTGACGCCGATCGCCGACGCGCACATGGACTCGGTGCCGATCGTGGCGATCACCGGTCAGGTGGCCAGCGCCGCGATCGGTACGGACGCCTTCCAGGAGGCGGACATCTGCGGCATCACGATGCCGATCACCAAGCACAACTTCCTGGTGACCGACCCGGCCGAGATCGCCCCGACGATCGCCGCGGCGTTCCACATCGCGGGCACCGGCCGCCCCGGCCCGGTCCTGGTCGACATCTCCAAGGACGCGCTCCAGGCGACCACCGAGTTCATCTGGAACGGCACCCCCGAACTGCCCGGCTACCGTCCGGTCACCCGGCCGCACGCGAAGCAGATCCGCGAGGCCGCCCGGCTGCTCAGCGAGGCCAAGCGTCCGGTGCTGTACGTCGGCGGCGGGGTGCTCAAGGCACACGCGTCGGCCGAGCTGAAGATCCTCGCCGAGCTGACCGGCGCCCCGGTGGTCACCACGCTGATGGCGCTCGGCGCGTTCCCGGACAGCCACCCGCAACACCTGGGCATGCCGGGCATGCACGGCACGGTGGCCGCGGTCACCGCGCTGCAGAAGTCGGACCTGATCTTCGCGCTCGGGGCCCGCTTCGACGACCGGGTGACCGGCCGGCTGGACACGTTCGCGCCGCACGCCAAGATCGTGCACGCGGACATCGACCCCGCCGAGATCTCCAAGAACCGCACCGCGGACGTGCCGATCGTCGGCGACGCCCGCGAGGTGATCGCCGACCTGGTGGTCGCGGTCCAGGCCGAGCACGAGGCCGGCCGGTTCGGCGACTACCAGGAGTGGTGGACCGCGCTCAACCGCTGGCGCGACACCTACCCGCTGGGCTACGACGTGCCGGCGGACGGCTCGTTGTCGCCGCAACTGGTGATCGAGCGGCTCGGCGCGATCTCGGGTCCGGACACGATCTTCGCCTCCGGCGTCGGTCAGCACCAGATGTGGGCCTCGCAGTTCATCCGCTACGAGAAGCCGTACACCTGGCTCAACTCCGGCGGCGCCGGGACGATGGGCTACTCGGTGCCGGCCGCGATGGGCGCCAAGGCCGGCATGCCGGACACCACGGTGTGGGCGATCGACGGCGACGGCTGTTTCCAGATGACCAATCAGGAACTGGTCACCTGCGCGGTCAACGACATCCCGATCAAGGTCGCCATCATCAACAACGGCACCCTGGGCATGGTCCGCCAGTGGCAGACGCTCTTCTACAACGAGCGCTACTCCAACACCGACCTGCAGAGCCGCCGGCTGCCGGACTTCGTCAAGCTCGCCGAGGCGATGGGCTGCGTCGGACTGCGCTGCGAGAGCCCGGACCAGCTCGACGAGATCATCCACAAGGCGATGTCGATCAACGACGCGCCCGTGGTGATCGACTTCGTCGTGCACCAGGACGCGATGGTTTGGCCGATGGTCGCGGCGGGTTCCTCCAACGACGAGGTGATGGCCGCGCGCGACGTGCGTCCCGACTTCGGCGACACGGACGACTGACAGGCCGACAGGGCATCAGGAAGGCATAGGAGTCCAGCGATCATGTCCAAGCACACCCTTTCGGTCCTCGTCGAGAACAAGCCCGGTGTCCTCGCCCGGATCACCGCGCTGTTCTCGCGTCGGGGCTTCAACATCGATTCGCTCGCGGTGGGCACCACCGAGCATCCGGACATCTCCCGGATCACCATCGTGGTCACCGTGGTCGAGGAACTGCCGTTGGAGCAGGTCACCAAGCAGCTCAACAAGCTGGTCAACGTGCTCAAGATCGTCGAGCTCGACCCGCCCGCGTCGGTGCAGCGCCAACTGCTGCTGGTCAAGGTGCGCGCCGATCACGAGACCCGTTCCCAGGTGGTGGAGATCGTCCAGCTCTTCCGCGCCAAGACGGTCGACGTCTCGCCCGAGGCGGTCACCGTCGAGGCCACCGGCGGCCCCGACAAGCTCGCCGCGATGTTGCGCATGTTGGAGCCGTTCGGCATCAAGGAACTCGTCCAGTCCGGCGTCGTGGCGATCGGCCGCGGCGGTCGCTCGATCACCGACCGTTCGCTGCGGTCGGTCGAACGCTCGGCCTGACGGATATGTTCGGACCCTGATCCAGGCGGACATGTCCGGACTTTGGCTCTGACGGACCGTCACGGTCCACATTTCAAACCGCGGCACGCGTCTCGCTCGTGATTTGCAAAGATGACGAGCGGGGCGTGGCCCCGGAAGCACCCTGTCTTGAAGGAGAACCCCGAAGTGGCCGAGCTGTTCTACGACGACGACGCCGACCTGTCCATCATCCAGAACCGCAAGGTCGCGGTGCTCGGCTACGGCAGCCAGGGCCACGCCCACGCGCTGTCGCTGCGGGACTCCGGCGTCGACGTGCGGGTCGGTCTGCTGGAGGGCTCGAAGAGCCGGGCCAAGGCCGAGGAGGCCGGCCTGCGCGTGGTCACCCCCGCCGAGGCCGCGGCCGAGGCCAGCGTCATCATGATCCTCACTCCCGACCCGGTCCAGGCGAAGGTCTACGCCGAGGCCGTGGAGCCCAACCTGCAGGACGGCGACGCGCTGTTCTTCGGGCACGGCTTCAACATCCGGTTCGGCTTCATCAAGCCGCCGGCCAACGTCGACGTGTGCATGGTCGCGCCCAAGGGCCCGGGTCACCTGGTCCGCCGGCAGTACGAAGAGGGTCGCGGCGTGCCGTGCATCGTCGCGGTCGAGCAGGACGCGTCGGGCCAGGGCCTGGCGCTCGCCCTCTCCTACGCGAAGGGCATCGGCGGCACCCGCGCCGGCGTCATCAAGACCACCTTCACCGAGGAGACCGAGACCGACCTGTTCGGTGAGCAGGCGGTGCTCTGTGGCGGCGCCTCGGCGCTGGTCAAGGCGGGCTTCGAGACCCTGGTCGAGGCCGGCTACCAGCCGGAGATCGCCTACTTCGAGTGCATGCACGAGCTCAAGCTCATCGTCGACCTCATGTACGAGGGCGGCCTGGAGAAGATGCGCTGGTCCATCTCGGAGACCGCCGAGTGGGGCGACTACATCACCGGTCCCCGGATCATCACGGCCGACACCAAGGCCGAGATGAAGAAGGTGCTCGCCGAGATCCAGGACGGCTCGTTCGCGACCGCGTGGATGGCGGAGTACGAGGCGGGTCTGCCGAAGTACAAGGAGTACGTGAAGGCGGACGCCGAGCACAAGCTGGAGACCACCGGCAAGGAGCTCCGCAAGATGATGAGCTGGGTGACGAACGAGGGCTGATCCTCGACGAGTTGCCTGCTTGCCTGGTTGCCGCTTGCCTGCTTGCTTGCTTTCGCGCAGGTTTTCTCGGTGTGCTGCGGGGCAAGGCGGTTCTCGTAGTCCTGTGAGTGCCCCGGACCGGTTCGGTCCGGGGCACTTTCCGGTTCGGTTTCGGTTCGGTTCGGTTCGGTTCGGGGCAGGCACTTTCCGGATGGGGACGGCTCCGTTAACGGGGGATTCACCATGCGTCGGTGTCGAGCGCCATCCGGGGGTCGCTTGACTCGGTGATCATGAGTGACACCTCGCGGATCGACGCGATTCTCAACCCCGGCATGCCTCGGAGCGCGATACCGCCCGGTGGCGGGGCCGGCGGGCCGATGGACCACACCAAGGTCGAGGCGCAGCAACTGCGAAACTCGGCCAAGACGTTGCTGCTCATGGGCGGCGAGATCAATACCGAACTGCCGGTACCGGACGCACTCGACACCAAGGCCGCCTTCGGCGGTTGGCAGTTGGTCGGCCCGCTGAACGAGGGTCGGTGGAAGGACCAGACCGCTCGGCTGCGGCGCGATCTGTCCGAGATCTCGGACGGTCTGTACACGATGGCGGACAACTACGACCGCAACGAGCACGCGGTGACCACCTCCTTCGCCGGCGGGAAGGTGATCTGAGCATGGTCGGCTTCGCCCAACTGCGCGATCTCAAGACCGAGGCTCTGCGCGAATCCGCCCAGGAGTTCTACGACTTCGCGTCCTGGCTGGATCGCAAACAACAATTGGTCCGGGTCGATTCGCGGTCGTTGACGGTGACCGGCGAGTGGGACGGCCCGGCCGCGCAGGCCACGCTGGCCCGATACCGGGGCCTAGACGAGGTGTTCGAGGGTGGCAAGACCGAATACCGGGCGATCTGCGCGATCCTGCGCGACGCCGCCGACGACATCGGCGCGGCGAAGAAGAAGCTCACCGACGCGATCGCCGACGCGCAGGCACACGAGTTGGTGGTGCACGACGACGGGTCGCTGAGCTGGGGCCCGCTCAAGCCGCAGGGACACCAGCCGGATCCCCAGGACATCGAGGCGCACGGCACCCGGATGAAGGGACTGTCCGAGGACTTCCAACGCAAGTTCAAGACCGCCCTGGACGACGCGACCGACGCGGACGCCCGCGCCGCGTCCGCGCTGCGCGGCGACATCGGCGCGAGCGCGACCTCGTTCAACGCGAAGGCGATCGGCGGTGGCGAACTCCCGGACTCGGTCCGGGCGGCGGCGCTGGCCAAGCGGATCGACACGCTGAGCCCGGCCGAGTTGGAGGAATTGCGCAACCTGCTGCACGGGAACGAGAAGTCGTCGATCTTCGCCACCAACCTGATGAACACGCTCGGCCCGAACGGCCTGCTCGAACTCCAGGCCGGCGTGGTCAACCGGGGCCAGAAGTGGACCGGCCACGACGCCGACGGCGCCACCATGGACGACCTGCGCGCGATCCAGGACGCGCTGGGCACCAACCTGGCCACCGCGACGCAGCCCAAGGGCGAGCCGCATGTCACGCAGAGCTGGGTGGAGGGCCTGAAGGAGGCCGGCCGCAGCCGCACGTTCGTGCTCAACGACATGCCCAAGCACTACCTGTACGGCTACCAGTTGCTCGGCAACATGCTGCATCAGGGCGACTACGACAAGCAGTTCCTCGGCGACATCGGCAAGGACATGGTCGCCTTCGACCGGTCCGAGCCGGGCCTGCACGAGGCGGTCCCGGTGATCCGCGAGCGTTTCCCGCTGATGGACGACGCGCAGGGGCACGAGGGGCGCGGGTACGACTCGTTGGAGGGGCTGATGGACGCGCTCGGGCGCAACCCGGGCGCCGCCGAGACGGTGCTCGATCCCGCCGGCGGGAACCTGCACTACCTGCTCAAGGAGCGCGACTGGGGCGCGGACACCGGCGTGGGCTCGCCGGCCGACTCGTTCGGGAAGGCGTTCGAGGCGGCTACCACCGGGCATCCGGCGGGCGCGGGCGCGGGGGGCGCGCACACCGACGGCGGTGCCCGGATCATGGCCGAGGCGGTGCACATCATCGGCCAGGAGGGTGCGGGCGGCCACTTCGCCGACTACCGGGACAGTTTCGGCAACGCGATGGCCTCGTACATGCCGGACATCCACAACGAGTTGCGCAACGACCGCGCGGGTGGGTCGGCGGGCCCGGACCCGTTGTTCCCGAACTCGGGCGAGGCCCGGGCGACGTTCCTCGGCGGCACCCCGGACCACGACCTGCTGCGCACGATGGCCGTTGTCGCGGAGGACCCCAAGGCGTTCAAGGCGATGTCGGATGCCGAGCACTCGTACATCGCGGTGGGCCTGGAACGCATCTCCAAGGGCGACCCGCCGGCCGGCCTGACCGCGGACCAGCACCTGGCCCAGTCGGCGCAGGTGGTCGGCGCGTTGGACGCGGTGCGGACGGAGGCGATCCGCAACCAACAGGTGCTCAGCGACAAGGAGTACAACGACCAGGTCGCGTGGAACGGGAAGGTCGCCAACGCCGTGGTCGGCGGCGCGATCAAGATGAGCCCACTGCCGACGATGGTGTCCGAGCCGCTGTCCCGGATCGTGGCGCTGACCACCGACTACAGCGCGCAACAGGCTGCGGTGGACACGTCGGCGACGGCGGACCGGGCGATCGCGGATCAGCACGCGTGGGGGCGGGGGTACATGCAGACGATCGCTGCGGACTGGGCCGGGGTGCATGGACGGGAGGGGGAGATCCCGGGCTTCGATCTGACGGTGGGGAACAACTTCACGACGGGGGAGCGGAGGGCGCAGGAGGCTTTGGGGCGGGAGTGAGGTGGGGGTGGGTGGGGGCGTCAGCCGAGGGTGGGACGCGGGGCCGGAGCTTGGGCGGAGTGAGGTGGATGGCTTCGGTCGTGAGTTGAACTTGGTGGCCGGGTCGGGGGTGTGAGCGGGGCGAGGGGGTGAGCGCGAGAGGTGGGCTCGACCCCATGACCGGGCTGGGTCGTGGGCGGAGCGAGGGGGTGGGCCCGAGAGGTGGGCTCAACCCCACGCCTGGGCCGGGGTCGTGAGCGGAGCGAGGGGGAAGGCCCCGGTCGCGAGGTGAACACCACAACCGGACCGGGGTCGTGAGTGGAGCGAGCCGGAAGGCCCGAGCCGCGAGCCGAACCCGGCAACCGCGCGGGGCCGTGAGTGGAGTGGGGGAAGGCCCGAGACGCGAGCCCAGCCTCATACATGAGCCTGGGTCGTGAGTGGAGCGGGCGGGAAGGCTCGAGACGCGGGCCGAACCCGGCAACCGGGCGGGGCCGTGAGTGGAGTGGGGGAAGGCCCGAGACGCGAGCCCAGCCTCATACATGAGCCTGGGTCGTGAGCGGAGCGGGCGGGAAGGCCCGAGCCGCGGGCCGAACCCGGCAACCGCGCGGGGCCGTGAGTGGAGCGGGGGAAGGCCCGAGACGCGAGCCCAGCCTCATACATGAGCCTGGGTCGTGAGCGGAGCGGGCGGGAAGGCCCGAGCCGCGAGCCGAACCCCACAACCGGGCCGGGGTCGTGAGCGGAGCGAGCGGGTGGGCGGCTTTCGGCGATGCAGCGCTGCTTCTATTGGGCGCCTTCGGCGCCGGCTCGCGAGGCACCACTTTTTTGCTCCGTCGCGGGCTCCTCCACAAAAAAGTGGCCCCTCGCTCGTGACTTCGTGTCCCTGCGCTTCGCTCCGGGCCACGAAGTCAACGTTTTGCGGCTCCGCCGCTCTCCGCGCTGCGCGCGTCGATCACGAGGTCTCGACCGGGTCGTGGGCGCTGACGCGCCGGGCCGCAGCCGTACTCGGGGGCCCGGGGAAGGCCCCATGCGTTGCCGCAGCCGGTTGATCGTGGTGGACCAGGGCCACGATGGTGGCTTGGGGGCCTGACCGGGTCGCTCCGGTGCTCGTAGAACCGCAGCGTTCGAGCGGGGGGTAACGGGTGGAGCGGGTGGGTGCGCAACCCGAGCCACCCGCAGGGGAACCGCAGGCGGAGGGTTGGTTCGCGGGCGGCCGTGGGTGGCCGCGTCGTCGGTGGGGCGTCCTCGTGGGTGGGGGCGCAACCTTGGGGGCGTGGTGGGCGTGTGTGCCGTACCAGGCGTGGGTGTGGGTACGGGGGGCGTGATGGACGGGGAGGCGTTGGGGGTTGCGTTCGGTGTGTTGGAGCGGGATGTCGGGCGGGTTCTGGGTGCGCGGGTGGGGGGTGGTGGGGCGTCGATCCGGGCGATGAGTGCGCGACGGCGGCGGCGACGGGTCTTGGTGGGGGGTGGGTTGGTGGTTTTGGTGCTGTTGGTCGTGGGCGATCGGGTGGCCGCTTCGCGGAACCGATCACCCGGTCGTGTGCGTGGGTGGGGGAGAGACGCCGGAGGCGGCCGAACCGACATCGGGTGGGCGTCTCGGGCCGGATAAGGTACCGGGTCACGGCAGGACGAATACGCCGCGACGGGACGCGGGGGAACGATGGGACGGGACACGGGCGGTCGAGCCGACTTCGACGTGTTCTACGCCGAGAGCTACGGCGCCCTCGTGGCACACCTGTACGCGCTGACCGGTGATCTCGGCGAGGCCCAGGAAGCCGCGCAGGAGACCTATATCCGGGCCTGGAAGGACTGGGACCGGATCAGCGACTACGAGAACCCCGTCGCGTGGATCCGACTGGTCGGCCAACGCATCGCGGTCAGCCGCTGGCGGCGCACTCGTACCGCGCTCAAGAGCTGGATCCGGCACGGCCCGGACGGCGACCTGCCCGCGCCCGGCCCCGAATCGGTCGCCCTGGTGACCGCGTTGCGGCAGATCCCCGAGGCCCAGCGGCGCGCGGTGGTGATGCATCACATGGGCGGCCTGTCGGTCGCCGAGATCGCCGCGCACGAGGGTGCGCCCGAGGGCACCATCAAGGCCCGGCTGTCCCGGGGCCGCAGCGCGCTGGCCGGTCTGCTCGCGGACGGTTCGGAGGCGGTTCGCACCGGACGCCGCTAGGGGCTCGGGCCGCAGCGCGGTCGGTTCGGGTCGGCCCCGGCCGCCTCGTACCGAGAAACCCGAAGGAATTGGCCTTCCGGTTCACATGCCAGGGCCGCATCCGAGGCAGCATGCTTGAACGAGGCAGTGCTATCGCCGCACCGGACTTGCCGTTCCGGTCCGACATCGTGGAGCGTGAGACACATGAAGGGCAGAGGGGACTCGGGTCGGGAGACGACCGTGCCGGCTCGCGGTGGCTTCCCGGAACGAACGCTGCGGCAGGACGAATTGCGCGCCGAACGGCCACCGGCGGCGGACGACGACATCTTCGGCGATCTGTATCTCGACTTCGAGGACGCGCCGGTGCGCGAGCCGGTGGAGCGGGTCGAACCGGTGCAGCCGCGGCCCACGTACGAGCCGACCTCCGGGTCGACCACCTTCGACGACGAGTTCGAGGGAGAGGACGGGGAGTCGGCGCCGGACGGGGACTACGCGTCCGATCCGGGGCGTGAGTCGGGCGCCGCGCCGGAGTTCGAGGCGGAGGCCGACCCCGAGCCGAAGGCGGCCGCCGCGTCGCGGTCGTTGTGGGACGAGGCGCCTCGGCCCGCCGAGACCTTTGCCACCGGGACGGAGGGGGACGACCGTGCGGCCGACCCGGTTCCGCACACGGTGACGCCGCGGGCGGTCCGCCCGGACGCGCGGATTCCGGCGCCGCCGCCGTCGGTTCCCGCGCCGCCCACGGTCGTCGGTGGCTCCGCCGACACGACGTACGCGGCCGGGCACCCGGTGCCGCCGCCCCCCGCGGTGCCGCCGATGCCCACGTCGCCGCCGCCGGTGCCCGAGCCGCAGACCGAACTGCTGCCGGCCGCCGTGCCGATGCCCGAGCCGGTGTCCGAGCCGGTCGAGGATGCGGACGAGTTGGACGTGCCGACCACGTCGCGCAGTGACAGCCTGCGGCGGGCCGAAGCGGCCGGGGAGGACCCGCAGGCCCGCAGTGGACCGCCACTGGGTGTCCAGGCGTCGGCGTGGTCGACCTCCTCGCATCCCGGCCGCCGACGCGCCGCCCGGCGGGAACGGCGCGGGCTGGGGCCGGAGCTGACCGCCCGGGACAACGACGACCGGTATGCCGCGACGGGTGAAGTGTTCATCGTCGCCGACGGCCTCGGCGGCCACCCCGCCGGTTGGTACGCGGCCGATGTGGCGGTGCGCACGCTGGTGGCCGAACTGGCCGCCGCCGACCTGTCCGCGGGCTGGAGCGACCGGCTCAGCGCCGCGATCGCGGTGGCCGACCTCGCGGTGCGCCGGCACGGCGTCGCCCAGTACGAGGGCATGCGCACCACCGTGGTGGCGGCCGTACTGCAGCACGGCAGGCTGCACCTGGCCGGATGCGGCGACAGCGTGTGCTGGTTGGTGCGCGGCGGGCAGGCGTTCCGGCTGACCGAGCAGGGCAACGCCGCCGAGTTCGGCCGACCGTGGCTGCTCACCTCCACCCCCCTGGGCGGCTCGCAGGTGCCCGAACCCGAACTGCAACGCATCGAGTTGCACGAGGGCGACCGTGTGGTCCTCGCCACGGACGGCGTCGGCCACCTGCCCGACGAGACGGTCGCCGACCTGGTGCACGGCGACCCCTTCCACGCGGCAACGACCTTGACCCGGACGGCCGTCGAGAGTGGTGACGACGACGCGACGGCGGTCGTGGTCGAATGCGATGCACTGCCCGTACCCGAAGGACATCGCTCCGGCGCGGACCCTCGGGAACAACCGGAGGATGCGTCGGGTACCCCCGGGGCCCTACGGTCGGACGGCGGAACGGCCTGGTGACGGTTCACCGGGAGAAGATGGGCGATGCCCCAGGGCGGGGCACGAGACCGGACGGATGGCGATGCTCGAACTGATCCTCACCGTGGCGACGTCGGACGACGCCGACCAGCAGGAGTCGGACCTGGCCCGGCCGCGCACGGTGAAGGTGCAAAGCGAGCCCGGCAAGAAGATCGCGATCGGCCGGGACCCGTCGCGATGTGGCCTGGTCACGCCGAAGGACTGGCGTTTCGTATCGCGTGTGCACCTGGAGTTCGTCTACTCCCTGGAGCGCGGCTGGAGTGTGGAGTGGCTCCAGGGCTCGCACCCGCGTCCGGTCGCGCTGGTCCAGATCGATCGCGAGGGCGTGTCCGAACCGGTGCCCTACGGCGCCACGCTGCCGCTGGGTTCGCTGCGCCCGGGCCGAGTCGTGGTCACCGACCTGGCCCGACGTCGGCGGGTCCTGGTGGAGTGGCGGGTGTCGTTGCCCCAACGCCCGGGCGAGGAGCCCACCGAACCGGACGTGGGTGTGCCCGAGACCCAGGACGTCGCGCCGTTCGTCCTGCAGAACCGCCTCTCCGAGACGGAGATGGAGGTGCTGGCCGCGCTGTCCTGCGACTGGGTGCACGGTCGCCCGGTCAAGCGCGCCAAGTCCACCAAGGAACTGTGCGAGCTGTTGCACCTGTCGGCGGCCACGGTCGAGCGGTACAAGACCAAGCTGCGCCGCGAGTTCTACAGCTCGGGTCTGTGCCCCGAACTGAACGCCCTGCTCGGTCCGAACTACCTCGATACCGTGCGGCACGTGCACGGGGGCTGGGACCTGATAGCGCAGACCGCGGTCACGCACGGCATAACGGGGCGCGGCCCCTGCCCGTGTGGTGCGGATGCGCCGCACGCGGGTACCAGGTGAGCGGTAGGACCGGGGAGGGGGCGGGGGGATCATGCTCGAACTGAACATGTCGTTCGTCGCGATCGAGGACGGCCGCGAGGCGGAGCGGGATCCGCTGCCGAGCCCCAAGAGCGTGCGCACGCCCGGGGTGGCCGGCACGCGGTTGTTCGTGGGTCGCGATCCCAGTGCGTGCCGCCCGCTGTTGACGCCGCACGACTGGCTGTTCGTCTCGCGCAGGCATTTGGTCTTCGAGTACAGCGAGGACCGGGGCTGGACGGTGGAGTGGCCGCGCGGCCAACGGGACACCCCGGTGGCGATCGTGCGGATCAAGCGTGGCGAGACCTCGCAGGACATGCCGTACGGCGCGATCCTGCCGCTGCCCGCGCGCACCAGCGGCAACATCCTGGTCAGCGATCTGGCCCGGCGGCGCAGCGTGCTGCTCGGGTGGCGGGCGATGCAGCCGATCCGGCCCAGCGCGTCCGCCTCGCCGGACGGGAACGCACCGCCGACCGTGGACGTCGGACCGGAGGAACTGCGCAACAAGCTGCGCGGGGTGCGCCTGGAGGTGCTCGCGGCGATGTCCTGCGACTGGATCCACGGCCGCGCCACCAAGCGGCCCAGGACCACCGACGAATTGTGCGACATGCTCTACATGGCCAAGGCCACCGTCGAGCGGTGCAAGACCGAACTGCGTCGCGACTTCTACAGCTCGCTGCTTTGCCCGGAATTGAATCATCTGCTGGGGCCGGACTACCTGGACACGACCCCGCATGTCCACGGAGGCTGGGACCTGATCGCCCAGACCGCGGTCACCTGCGGCATTGTGGGACGCGAACCGTGCCCGTGTGCCCGCCGCGGTGGATCGATCGACTGAGACGACGCGAACCGCGTGGGCCGCAGGTCGGGGCGCGCGGCATTGACTGACGACCAGGAGCGTGGGGGAGGAGACCGGTGCTCGATCTCAACATGGCGTCGACTTCGGGGGCGGACGACGCGGCGACGGTTGCCATGCTGATGGCAAGCGCGCCGAGTCGACCGGGGGCGACGTTGGCCGTCGGTCGCGACGCGACCCGCTGCCATCTCGTGACGCCGGCCGATTGGTTGTTCGTTTCCCGGGTGCACCTGGAATTCCAGTGCGGCGCCGACGCGGTGTGGTGGGTGACCTGGCGACGCGGTTCGCAGGACGCGCCGGTGGCCGAGGTGCAGGTGGACGACGGGGAAGCGCGCACGTTGCCCTACGGGGGTACCGCGCCGTTGCCCAGTCCCGGCTCGGGTGAGGTGGTCATCCTCGACCTGAACGGGCAGCGGCGGGTCACCATCGGGTGGTTCCTGGCCGCCGACTGATCGGGGCATGGGTTCCGGGTGTTCGACCGGGTGGATCTGACGATGGGTCAGGTATTGACCTGCGGGTTGGGAGTCCACACATCGGACATCTGTGAAGTCCTTCACAAGGGCGGCGGTAGGATCGGCCACGCGTCAGGCCACCCCGTCGTGCGTCTTCCACGCGGCCACCCGTCATCGCAGCACGCGAAGGAAAACCGTGAGCAAGCCCGTCGTTCTCATCGCCGAAGAGCTGTCCCCGGCCACCGTCGATGCCCTCGGACCCGATTTCGAGATCCGTCACTGCGATGGTGCGAACCGCGGTGAGTTGCTGTCCGCGATCGCCGACGTCGACGCCATCCTGATCCGCAGCGCGACCAAGGTGGACGCCGAGGCGATCGCCGCGGCCGGCCGCCTCAAGGTGGTCGCGCGCGCCGGCGTGGGGCTGGACAACGTCGACGTCCCCGCCGCCACCAAGGCCGGCGTGATGGTCGTCAACGCGCCGACCTCGAACATCGTCACCGCCGCCGAACTCGCCTGCGGCCTGCTCATCTCGGTCGCGCGCAACATCCCGCAGGGCAGCGCCGCGCTCAAGAACGGCGAGTGGAAGCGCAGCAAGTACACCGGCGTCGAGCTCTCCGAGAAGACCCTCGGCGTGGTCGGCCTGGGCCGGATCGGCGTCCTGGTCGCGCAGCGCATGTCCGCGTTCGGGATGAACATCGTGGCCTACGACCCCTACGTGCAGCCCGCCCGCGCCGCGCAGATGGGCGTGCGGCTGCTCACCCTGGACGAGGTGCTGGAGCAGTCCGACTTCATCACCGTGCACCTGCCGAAGACCCCGGAGACGCTGGGTCTGATCGGCGACGAGGCGCTGCGCAAGGTCAAGCCGACGGTGCGCATCGTCAACGCCGCGCGCGGCGGGATCGTCGACGAGGTCGCGCTCGCGTCCGCGCTCAAGGAGGGCCGGGTCGCCGGCGCCGGCCTGGACGTGTTCTCGAAGGAGCCGTGCACGGACAGCCCGCTGTTCGAGTTCGACAACGTGGTGGCCACGCCGCACCTGGGCGCGAGCACCGACGAGGCGCAGGAGAAGGCCGGCGTCGCGGTGGCCAAGTCGGTGCGGCTCGCGCTGGCCGGCGAACTGGTGCCGGACGCGGTCAACGTGCAGGGCGGCGTGATCGCCGAGGACGTGCGTCCGGGCCTGCCGCTGGCCGAGAAGCTGGGTCGGATCTTCACCGCCCTCGCGGGCGGCGTCGCGGTTCGACTGGACGTCGAGGTGCGTGGCGAGATCACCCAGCACGACGTCAAGGTGCTCGAGCTCGCGGCGCTCAAGGGCGTGTTCGCGGACGTCGTGGAGGAGTCGGTCTCCTACGTGAACGCTCCGCTGCTGGCCCAGGAGCGCGGCGTGGAGATCCGGCTGACCACGAGCTCGGAAAGCCCGGACCACCGCAACCTGGTCACCGTGCGCGGCACGCTCGCCGACGGCGGCGAGATCTCGGTCTCCGGCACGCTCGCCGGGCCCAAGAACATCGAGAAGATCGTCGAGGTGGACGGCTTCGACGTGGACCTGGTGCTCACCGCGCACATGGTCTTCCTGCGGTACGCGGATAAGCCGGGCGTGGTCGGCGTGATCGGCCGCCACCTCGGCGAGGCGGGCGTCAACATCGCCGGCATGCAGGTGGCCCGCGCCGCCAAGGGCGGCGAGGCGCTGGTCGGCCTCACGGTCGACACGACGGTGGAGCCGCAGATTTTGAACGCCATCGCGGAGGAGATCGGCGCGGCGTTCGTGCGCTCGGTGAACTTGGAGGACTGAGGGCTGGGTCGCGGGTGCGGCCGGCGGGGCGGGCCGGCCGGGGTCGTGGGACCCGGTTGGCCGGGATGTGAGCGGGGCCGGCCGGGTCGGGCCGGGTTGTGGGCCGGCGGACCCGGCCGGCCAGGGGGAACTGCCGGCTGTTCGGCGGGCCGGCGGCGAATCGCGGGCGGGGCGTGACGGGGTTGGGGGCGGGCAACCCCGGACCAGGTTGTGGGGCCGGTGTGCGTAGTCGGCCGAGGTGTGAGCGGGGCGGGTTGGTGGACCCCGGACCCCGGACCCCGGTCGTGGGCGGGGCTCGACGTCTGGGCCGGGGTTGTGAGCGCAGCGGGCCGAGGAGCTCGGGATGCGGGCCGAACACCACATCCGGTCCGGGGTCGTGAGCGGAGCGGGCCGGAAGGTGCTGGTTGTGGGCTGAAGCCTGTACCTGGGCCGGGGTCGTGAGCGCGGGGGGCCGGAAGGCGCCGGTCGTGGGCTGAACCCCGCACCTGGGCCGGGGTTGTGAGCATAAGGGGCCGAGGAGTCCGGGACGTGAGCCGGACTTCAAGCCTGAGCCTGGGTCGTGAGCGGAGCGGGCGGGAAGCCCGAGACGCAAGCCGAACCCCGCAACCGGGCCTGGGTCGTGAGCGGAGCGGGCGGGTGGGCGTCGGTCGGCGATGCAGCGCTGCTTCTATTGGGCGCCTTCGGCGCCGGCTCGCGAGGCACCACTTTTTTGTTCCGTCGCAGGCTCCTCCACAAAAAAGTGGCCCCTCGCTCGTGACTTCGTGT